>JAYVIY010000124.1:0-12449 GCA_043769795.1 Pseudobdellovibrio sp.
TGTACCTACTTAGAAAAAATTTTAATTAAGGCTTTGAATGCGTACCCTTGTTAATCCAAATTCGGTCTCCAGCAGGAACGAATCCTAATTGATCATAACAAGAAATAGCAGCCGAATTATCCTTTAAAACTGTCAACGAAACCGTTTTTGTCTGTTCAAGGGCCAAATGCACAAGCGCTGAAGTGACGTATCTGGCAAAACCTTTTCGCTGAAATGCAGGCAAAGTCCGAATCGAAACAATGTTCCATGCGTCTCGAGACTTATTAAATGTGCTGCCCATAGATATCAGCTGATCATTTTCAAAAATTCCTAAAATTGTTGCGCCCCTAATCCAGTTTTTCATATTTTCTAAGGCTTGAGGCGGCGCTCCTTGAAAATGTGTGAGCGCCAGCGCGTCTGTTTCGACAAGTCGTCGAACCAGTTCTGATGAAAAGGGTTTAAAGCTCTCTCTGGTTACGTCCATACGCTGTTCGTAATAGACCTGAGCACCCGATATGTAATTTTTCAGCTTGGGTAAAAGATCAGAGCTGGTTTCACGGATTGTGAATCCCGTCTCGGGAAGATTTGAAAGTAAGGGATCAAGTTCTCCGCCCTTATCCGATAAAATAAAAGTCTGAGCTCCTCGCTGTGAAGGATGACCGCTTCTGTGAACAAATGAAAGTCCTCTAGGCGACTCAGTAGCAAAAGTGGCACTGCCTTCTTGCCATTTCTCAAGATCTTCAATAACCCATGCAAACTCGATAGGACTTTTTTTCAAATGCTCTAAAATTTTTAAACGATCCACTTAATACTCCCGTTACTTACGTTCACCTCAACATATCATAGGGTCTTAAAAACCCCAAAGCGGAATTTTTACCAAAGTTTAAGAGGCAATAAGCTTCTTAATTTGAATGAATTCTCTAAAACAATTGGTCTCTGTATTGCTTAATTGAAAGAAAAAAAAGTGCCGTTGTATCTAACAACATCACACAACTAATAAAAAGGAGATTAAAATGCCAAGAAGCAGCACAGGTAGATCATCGCCACCAACTCGAAGAAGTCCAGCGAGCAACAACAGAAGTTCAACAAGTAGCAACAGAGGCTCAGGTTCAAGCCAAGGTCGAAACTCAGATTTAAATCAGAGTAGAACTACAGGATCAAGCCAAGAGCAAAGACCATCGCAAATTCGAAACGAAGAAGGTCGGTTCGCATCGCGGGGTGGAGAACGCAGCCAAAGCATCTATTCAGATAATGATAGAGAAAGCAGCCGCGGATTTAATTCAGAAAGAGATTTTGGTCGGGATACTGGACGTTCTCGTGATGAATGGGGAAGTTACGATTCAGAGGAAGATTTCGGTTCTTATGAGCGAGACCATCGCAGCATGAATCCGCGAGATGAAAATAATGACCAGTATGAAAATCGTATGAACCAACGTGGGTTCAGTAACGACAGCGATTTTGATGAGTCAGAAAATCGTCGTCGTTATGAACAAGAAGATGAATCTGATAATTATAATAACCGCAACAGCGCTTCGCAGCGTCGTCAAGAGCAGCCACAATCACAACCACAATCACGCGGTGGACGTAGTTCGGGCTTTCCACAAAGACGATAATTTTTTTCTAAAGAGGCAGGTTTTTTTAACCTGCCTTTTCAAAAGTCACAGCTATTTGCCGGGCAAAGGCAAACACTCCATAACTTCAATTGAATCGCCCGGAAATATCGTAAAGTGTGGGTGGCTCATAAAAAGTTTTGCTGCATCTTCGTGTGTTTCTGCTTCCACAATCGTATACGCGGTCAGTTGATTCTTAATATCTGAAATTCCCTTTGAATCAACTCTTTTGGTTTTGCCAAGCGGGTTTCCAACATCCTTGATCAATTTCGAATTCTTCTCAGCCCAATTGGCCCAAGTCTTTATTCCCTCTTTTTGCTTGTCGATCTTCGCAGTTTCGTTGAGCTCAGCCCAACTATTCATTTCCGTCGCACTTCCATAATAAATCGCTATAAATTTTTTCATAGTGTTCCTTCTCTTATTTAATTTGCTAAAAACTAATCTTGTATTATCATACTAAAAAGAGGTCAAATGAAACATGCTCCATTAATTGCAAGACTCATTCTAGGTTTTATTTTTTTTGCTTCGGGCATAGCTGGCCTACTTAATTTGGCTCCTCCCCCGCCGGATCTACCGGAAAATATGAAAACCTTTATGGCAGGAATGATGGCCACGACCTATTTTTTGCCGTTTCTAAAAGTGACCGAAACCATTTGCGGGGCACTATTGATGTCAGGTTTTTTTGTGCCCTTGGCGTTAGTCATCTTGGCTCCGATTGTTTTAAATATATTCTTTGTTCATCTGTTTATGGTACCTAGCGGACTAGTTGTCGCCGTTCTAATCGGCGCGCTCGAAACTTATTTGGCATTTTTCAGCCCCTATAAGGCCTCGATACTTCCGTTGTTTAAGAAAAAGTAAGCTCACCTTTTAACAACTGTGCTTTTCACGTAACGCATTACGCTGGTCTTTGGATTGCTTGCTAGAAAATATAATTTTCTAACTCCAAGGAGAAACATTTTATGAAAAGCTTTGTCATTTACGCCTTTTTATTTTCGTTCGTATTCACCAATATCTCACTGGCGGCCTCTGCCCCGATGGCAGAACCTCTACTTTTAACAAGTGCCGCCGTTGAACTGCGTTCAAACATGAGAAAACTTTGGGAAGATCATATCATGTATACACGAAATTACATTATCAGTGATCTAGCCGATCTTCCCGACAAAGCTAAAATCGCGGAACGACTTCTAAAGAATCAAAGCGAAATAGGTAATGCAATTAAACCGTTTTACGGAAACGAAGCCGGCGACAAATTAACAACGTTACTTAAAGAACATATTATTATTGCCACTAAAGTTACAGACGCTGCCAAGAAAAAACAAGACGCAAAACTTAAAGCAGCCAGTGCTGATTGGAACAAAAACGCTGAGGATTTAGCCGCATTTCTCAGTAGCGCAAATCCGAATTGGAAACGATCAGAAGTGGGCGCCATGCTTGCAAAACACCTTGCCCTGACTACAAACGAAGTGACATCACGGCTAAAAAAGAGCTGGGATGAAGACATTGCGGCTTACGATGCCGGCCATGATCATATGTTAATGTTTTCCGATATGCTGACTCATGGAATTGTTACACAATTTCCTGACAAATTTAAGAACAAGAGCATGGCGTATTCAGACTGAAAATCTTTTAGTTTTGATCTGATTCTCTCATTTTTTTCATAACACTTGCGATTGTTTCTGAATCGATGCCGGCTCTTTTCATCAGCGCTTTTGCTCGGTCAAAAGCGTCGGTATCGATCGCATCATAAAAAGCTTCAAGTTTGCCGATTTCAACGAGCTTCTCTAGAACTAATGTGCCTTCAAATTCTTTTTCATCCATGCTTACTCCATTGTTTATCAAGTAATGCCCTTGACGAAGCCGTGTCCTAACTTTACTCTGATACAAATCTGGAGCCAATGAAAAAAAATCTTCCGTTTGTTATTCGAATTTTTGGTCTTCGCCCACATCTAAGCCTGTCAATTTTAACAGGGATTTTTACATCGCTTTTACTGCCGGAATCTATTTCAGACCATAACATCACCCGCGCGATTATCGGATGGAATATAGGCGCAGGTTTATATTTGGTGTTGGCCGCTATCATGATGTTCGGCTCAAGCCACGAAAAAATGAATGCACGCGCTGAAAGCTTAGATGAGGGACGCATCCTTATACTTGTTCTTGTGACACTTGCTGTTTTTTTTGCGCTCGGAGCAATAGTGGCCGAACTCCCGCTTGTTAAAGAATTACACGGAGTTCCTCGATATTATCATATTGCGCTTACTACACTGACAATTCTAACATCTTGGCTATTTACGCATGTTATGTTTGCTTTGCATTATGCCCATGACTATTACCGTGCGCTTTCACGGGGGCAGCACGGTGGATTGAATTTTCCCGGAGTTACAAAACCCGATTACGACGATTTTTTGTATTTTGCTTGCGTGATCGGAACTTCAGCCCAAACAGCCGATGTTAGCTTTGCCTCAAAAGAAATGCGTAGAACCGGGCTCGCGCATTGTGTTCTTTCATTTTTTTTCAATACCACGCTCTTGGCTTTGACTGTAAATATTGCGTCTGGGCTTCTTTAAGCGGATCTCTATTTTAGGATTCTTCATTTTCTCCGGCTTTGTTTAATATTCCAAGCGCGCTACAGATGGCCCATTTTTCCATTTTCATAGTCTTCTATGGCTTGCCTGATTTCAACAGAAGTATTCATCACAAAGGGGCCGTAGCCCACGATGGGTTCATTGATTGGTTCTCCGGCCAAAAACAGAATTTTTGCGTCTGCAAGTGCGGTCAAAGAAAACTCCTCTTCGGTTTTATCCAACACGGCCAATTCGGCCGAGTTGATCTCTTCGCCACCGTGCAAACTAATTTGGCCATCCAAAACAAATACCAACGTGGTATACCCTTTTTTGACACGAAAATTCTGCGTGCTTCCCGCGTTCAATCGAACGTCCCAGGCTTGAATCGGAGTAAATGTCAGGGCCGGACCCTTTTTATCAGCGTATTCTCCAGCAATAATTCGCACCGAGCCGGCATTGTTGGCAAGCTCCACTTTCGGAATTTCAGCATTGGTTAATCCTTGATATCTAGGTTTATTCATCTTGAATTTTGCAGGCAAGTTGACCCAGAGTTGCACCATTTCAAAGAGTCCACCAGTTTTCGCAAAGTTTTTCCCGTGCTTTTCTTCATGCACAAGCCCCGACGCCGCCGTCATCCATTGCACCTCACCCGGACCGATTTTTCCACCGCCACCTGCCGAATCCTTGTGTTCTACTTCGCCGGCGTAAACAAACGTTACAGTCTCAAAACCACGATGAGGGTGTTCGCCCACCCCGCGAATATGTTTTGATGGTTTAAATTCTGTAGGTCCGCCGTAGTCCATGAGTAAAAATGGAGAAACATGCTTAGCAATATCTTGATACGTAAAGATCGAACGCACCGGAAACCCATCGCCTACCCAGTGGGGGCTATCGCTTCGTTGTTTGAACAGCAGTTTTTTCATAATATTCTCCTTCTTCTCATTTATACAATCTATCGGAAAACGACATATTTTAATAGATGGTATAATCTGTAAATATATTTCATTGTATTGTATAATAGTTTGCTGATGATATGTTTGAATTATTGCAGTAAAGTTTATACCAGGAATCGAAAAAAGGAAATTTATTATGGGAATAAAAATACTGGCCTTTGGCGGCAGCAATAGCAAAAATTCAATAAACAAAAAACTCGCCAAATTTGTAGCTGGCCTTTTTAACGATGCCAAAATTACGCTTCTTGATTTAAATGATTTTGAAATGCCGTTATTTTCAGTCGACCGCGAAGCTAATTTTCCAGAAAGAGCCTTGCAATTTGCAAAACTGATCGACGAAACCGATCTGATTGTTGTTTCACTGGCTGAAAATAACGGTAGCTACAGCGTAGCCTTCAAAAATATATTTGACTGGGTTTCAAGAATTCCGAACCGCAAGTTCTACAATAATAAAAAAATTCTTTTATTAGCTACCTCACCAGGAGCGCGCGGTGGCATTACTGTACTAGAAACTGCCGTGAAGCGATTCCCGTTCGATGGAGCAGTCATTGTCGGCTCAATGAGCCTACCGAGCTTTAATCAGAATTTTACGGAAACTGCAGGAATTATAAACCCGGATTTATTAGCCAAGGCAAAAGAGTTGGTTAGAATTGCAACTGAGGCTGCTACATGATCAAAATTGGACATAGAAAATGAGAACTTTTCAATGTCCTACAGTCTAGCAATCCACTCATGACTATTCTCATATGTTTTTATTAAATTCGATTTCAGCCACAACTTCTGTGCTGAATTCATTTTAGAAACCGCGTTAGTAAAATCCAGTCGATCTTTCTCTCGGAGTGACTTTGATTTGTAAAGTAGCTGCACTTCAGGTGCTAATTTTTTAAATCCATCGTCAGTTGTCAGAGAGATTAACTTAATAGTTTTGCGAACAGATTCGTCTCGTTTGAAAATCCATTCTCCGATTTCAATGTCAAATAGCATAATTTGCATTTGCCATGGGTCTTTCGAATTTTTACGACACCAAATATCCTGAATTCCCTTCCGAAGAAATTCTCCTTTTTTCCATGGCCTTAGGGTTCCGGGCGGGTCAGAAACCCAAAGCTCCCAATCGCTTAATACTTTTTGCAGAGACAACTGATCTTCTCTTGCTACACTTACGTCAATATCAGAATGCTCGCGGGTTTGTCTTTTTAGAAATAGATCTATGGCCCAACCGCCGGCAATTAGCCATTCAAATTCAACTTTTGAAAAAGCTCTTTTACGCCGCTAACTGACAACGGTTTCCATTTATTATCGCTCATTTGATTCAAAACTTTTTTGGTCCGGTTTGCATACGCCGGGCTCGAGCGACTCACTCTGGAGTCCCTTTAAAAAGTCGCCTATGATGTTACGGCGGCACCGCCGCCAAAAAGAATCGCAAGCCCAAAAAGAATAAACAGCGCACTTGCGATTCGGTGAACTACTTTCATAGATATTTTACTGGTAAATTTATAGCCAAAAATGACTGCTAAGCCGTCAGCTCCGAGCATTCCGAGAGTTGTTCCAAAAGTAACCAATAGAGGTGCATTATACTTTGCTCCTAAAGCTAATGTTGCCAATTGTGTTTTATCTCCCATTTCGGCGAAGAAAAATGCAACTGTTGTGGTTAAAAAGGGTCCCCAATTATGTTCGTCAGTAAATCCTTCATCTTTATCTGGCTTAAGCATCCACAAACCAAAACCAATAAAAGTAATCGCTAGAATCCATTTTAAAATTTCAGCTGAGAAAAACTGAGTAATATACGCGCCAACGTAACTCGCGAGCGCATGGTTAAGTAGCGTCGCGGTAAGAATTCCAAACATAATTGGTATGGGTTTTCTGAATTTGGTCGCAAGTACCAATGCCAATAGTTGCGTCTTGTCGCCCATTTCACTAACGAAAACGAGAAAAAATGAATTAAAAATTGTTTCCAAATTTTACTTATAAACCGCGTCTAGTTAGCTCCGAAGTTAAGTACTTCTGAAACTTATTCGAAGTGGGCTGTACGCAGGTTCCATCTTTTTCAATTCGCGTAACCCATTTAACTAAATGATCCATGTAAGAAGTAATTTCTTTAAACCCAGTCGGACCGTTACGTAAATCAGTTTGAAATTGAAAGAAACGAACCTGAAAGCCATGATCACGCAACTTTACATAATCTTCCGGAGGATTTTGCAGTATCTTTCTTAAACGATAATAACCTTTTGCCCAACAAGTGATGTTTCCATCATTAACCACCGAGCTACCGGCAACTTCTTCAAATGATAGAACTCTAGGCTCTGTTCCTTTGGGCTCAGATAGAGAACCATATTTGTAGGTTTCACCTTCTGAAGTTTGGCCTAATTCCCATGCTCCAAGATCAATCATCTGACTTTTATTACCACCCAAAGCAATTGAACTTGGCTCACTCGGAAGAGCCGGGCAATGGCTGATATCAACATCTTTTGCGTTCAAATCCTGTCCATCGATGCAATTGTCTTCAGTGAAAATAACTTCTGAAGCATCTGGAGCAGCAACGGTTTCCGCTTTGATTTTAAAAGCTAAAAATAAAAAAACGACGAGAAAAATTTTCGGTAAACCCATAACAAACTCCTATCAAGTTAACTAGAATGGGTTTATATAATAAAGATTATCAGCCCTGCAATAAACTACTGATTTTTAATAATTTTCTTTAAAAATAGTCTATTTCTTACATAAAAAAGCTCAAAAAATCGGCATTTCTAGGTCCATAACTTCTTTCAATGCTACTTTTTCTTTGAATAGAACTGCTGTAGAGTTTTGCACATGCAGCTTTTGACTTCTTTTTCAGGGAAGAATTTTTTTATTTTTCAGCTTCCTTTACTCTTGGTTGCGGCAAGTCTTCTACTTTTTGGGTTTAATATTTCTCAAAATCTGATGTCATCAGACCAATTTAATTTGATTTCAAACATCTCTTTCTTTAATCAAACCCATGTTTTACTGACTTTCTTCACCATCTTTTCACTTGGTCACTACGCTGAATGGCGCTCGAAAGCAAAAATTAATGGCGTGTCAGTCGCGCGAAATATTTCGGTGGCTTTTTTACTATTTTTTATTTTATCACAAGCGCTCTATTTTGATCTCTTCAGCTTGGGCGCCTTCGAAAGCACGTCGATTTTTTTATTCATTGTTCGAGTTTACGGAACTCAACATTTTCTTTTTCAGTCGTATGGTTTCTCAAACTATCTGAATCTTGGATTTGATTTAAACAACGTAAGTACCAAATCAGAAAGTTTGATCCTGCAGGCAAAAATAGAGCATCAAAATTTAAAATTAGTTTTTTTATCCTTCTTTTTTGTAGATATTGCGGCAACATTCTTAGCCAAACCTCAACTGAAGCTCTACTTCTACCTTGCGATTCTGGCCGGCATAGCCATATCTACTATTGCTCTGCTAAAGATCTTCAGATCGATCACTCATTTGCCTGAAGAGCTGAAGTTAAAAAAAATTGTTTTCTGCAGCCGGTATTTTCTTTACCCACTTAAGAGTCTTTCTCTCTGGCTGGGTCTGGGCGCTGTTATAATTCATTCCTGCGAGTATATTTATTTTGTGAATCACTCTTTCAAAGAGGAGTACGGCGCAAATGCACTTCCGGCAAAAAAGATTTACTTTTTTTTATTCTGTGAAATTGCCTTCATTGTTCCTTTGATATTTATGAACTCGAATCAGCTGTTATTTCAAATGGCTATTGCCGGTACGTGGTGGTTCACAGTTATCAGAGGTTTGGTCAACTCTCTGATTCTCGTCCATTTTTATACCGACGGTCTGGCCTACTCAAGAAAGACAAATCCATACAGCCATGGGCTTTTTAAATTCGATAGTTTAGCTCAGAATCTAATTAAATAATGAAAAAGGCTAAATCCGGGGTTCAAGTTGATTTTCTTTTCCACTCCGCCCATGCACCCGTTGCCCATAGTACCCAAGCAACAAGCAATGGTTGAAAAAACAAACGTACAAATCTGGCCGTATCAGAATTGAGTCCGAAAGCATCCACCTTATTTAAATACTGCGAAATATTTCCGGGAAAAATTGCCACAAAAAACAATGCCGTTATCCATCCAAATTGATGTTGGTATTTGTTTAAAAAAATCAGTGAGCCACCTAACAAAATTTCGACAATTCCAGAAAGTATCACAATCAGATCCGCGTCAATAGGAACCCACGGAGGAACTTGGGCCAAAAACTCAGCCCGACCCCAACTGAGATGACTGATTCCGGCGAACAATAAAAAGACGCCTAGTAAAATTCTTAAAAAGATCTTTGATTTATTCATATGTTTACGATGATCCTCTATCTAACTATGAGCAACTATATATGATTGACGGCATTAATAATTATATTCCCAGCTGGGTTAGCATCGGCCAAACCAAAGAGCTTATTGAAGAGCTGTACAAGCAAGGCGGTCTCAAAGAACTTTCGTTGGCCAATTCAGAAATAGCATTGTCTTTCGTTGACGGTACATTTGGGGCTATCAGCAATCGTTGCAATCACATGCGCGGGCCCCTGTCGCGCGGTAATATCAGTGCAAATGGCTACATCGAATGCCCTTGGCATTACTGGAAATTTCATTATCAAACCGGACAGGCACTCAACTCCGCTTGCGAACCCCTGGCTCTCTCAGGCGGAAGCGTGCCGTCTTACAATCTGAAAGTCGAAAATGGCATTCTTTATATCGATCTTCAGCACAAGACTGAACGTATTTCTCCGGTTTTCAATCCTGAAATGCCAGGCCACTCGCTGCTTCGAGAGCCGGTACGTTACTCCGGAAAAATCAGAGTGCTGGGGCTTTCAACTACCGCCATGGATAAAAATCATCCGCGATACTCCACCTCCGAGGATCTGTTGAAATTTTCTCTGAAACAAGCACAAGCTCAGTTGGATGTTGAAACACGTTTTATTGCTTTATCCGATTTGAATTTCAGACACTGTGAGGGTTTCTACTCAAAATCAGAAAAGGCCTGTTCATGGCCATGCTCCATCACTAAATTAGACCCTCAAGATCAGATGGCCCAGATCTACGAAGCTTTAGTCTTTTGGGCAGACGTCGTGCTCATTGCAACGCCGATACGCTGGGGATCGGCAAGTTCACTTTACTACAAAATGGTCGAGCGTCTGAACAGCGTTCAAAATCAAATCCCTGTTAAAAACAAAGTTTTAATAAAAAACAAAGTGGCATCGTTTATCATTACTGGCGGGCAAGACAATATTCAGGCTGTTTCAGGCCAGATGCTTTCATTTTTCGGCGAACTGGGTTTTGTTTCGCCGCCGTTTCCGTTCGTGGGACATTCTCTGGGTTGGAGCGCTGAAGCCATGGAGCATAATACGGACTTCGTGCGAGACAACCAGTCTTTGCACATTGAATCTTTCGAACTGCTGAAACGATCCGTGCAATTGGCGCAAAAGCTGCTCTAACTATAGCGCGCCCAAACTACAAGCGGCCCTTCATCATTCCATGCCAGTACATTGATGGCAGAAGATCTTTTTTCAAAATCCACATACTGCGACGTTCTTTTGTCATATCCATCGGAAACGAAGGCATCAGTTTTCCGTCGTAGCCAAATTCAGCTAAAATAACTTTGCCTTTTTCTGTAATTAGCGGACACGAAGAATATCCATCATATTTTGCAGTTGGAGATTTGCCATCCATCACGTCCATCATATTTTGAGTGACCACCGGAGCTTGTTTGCGAATCGCAGCGCCCGTTTTTGAATTTGGAACTCCGGTAACATCGCCGATACCGAAAATATTTTTATGTGCCTGATGCTGCAAAGTAAATTGATCAACTTTCATCCAGCCATTCTGAGCGCCTTCGGTAAATGCCAGGCCTGACTCACGAATATAATTGTGAGCACTCATTGGCGGCACTACATGCAACAAATCAAAAGGCATCGTCACAGATTCAACTGTCGTTTTTGTTTCACCATTAACTAGAGATTCTGTTGTTTTTTCGAAAACGGCCATTTTCTCCTGAGCTTTGACTTCGACCAGTTTGTGAGAAAACTGTAAATTAATTTCTTTTCTTTTCGCCACGGTCATCAAGGGCGCAGCAAACGTTGGAACTCCGAAAATCACTTTGCCGGCAACGGCAAACGTAACTTTAGTATTCTTGCGAACTCCGTTTTTTTGAAAGGTCTCTTCGGCCAAATACATTATTTTTTGAGGAGCACCCGCACATTTGATCGGCACCGGTGGCATAATGAATAGTGCCTCGCCGCCTTTAAATTCTTGAATCATCTGAGCCGTTTTTTCAGCTTGTTCATAATCATAAATACTGCACAGACCATTTTTGCCGAGATTTCCTTCAACGCCTTTAACTTTGGCCCAATCTAATTGAAGACCCGTTGCAACTAATAAATAATCAAAAGTAATTTCTTGGCCCGATGTGCAAACGACTTTGTTACTTGCCGCATTCACAGACTGAACTTTATCTTTAATCCAAGTCACGCCTGATGGAATTACTTTGCTCATTGGTCTTTTAGTCGTTTCTTTTGAAACAACTCCGCCGCCAACTAATGTCCACAGAGGTTGGTAATAGTGGGTGTCCGCAGGCTCTATCACGGCAATATCTTTTGCTGAAATTTGCTTTTTCAAACGGGCCGCAACAGAAACTCCGCCTGACCCGGCGCCCAGAATCAGAACTTTGTAATGCTTTAATGACATGTAATCCTCTTTTTCTTTAGTTAAACAAGATTAAGTTCTCTCAAAATTTGTACAAAGTGTCTACATCAGATATTTATTTATCAAATATCCGATTCCTAATCCAAAAAGCAACCCCGTCACGAGCAAAATGACCCATCCTAGTGGGTACTGAAAGGCGCCGTCTCCACTTTGGGGCGAGTGCCCAATGATTTTACTGGCCAATCGATACGCGAAGCCGTTGTCGCCCGATCCAAAAAGATAAAAGAAAATAAAAATCGTTAAAAAAATGGAAACAAGGTAAATAAATATTTTCACTGTCACAATTTTATATATTTTTGTCGCAAATTCAATTTAATCTTCCAGATGAAAAACCAAATGCAACAGACTAACGATCAGCCGATTCCGCATAAAAATCTCAGAATCGATTCTTATCGGGGTCAACTACATCAATTCGTTGAGTCAGCTTCGTGGAAATGTGCTTAGGTAGATTTTCAAGAATTTCTTTAACAACTAAATCAATAAGGCGTTTCTTAGGATGAGACTTCCGAGAAAGCAAACTAACTTTGCGGTGGTACTTTGAGGCTTTAATTGTTCGTAGTTGATTTTTCTTTGCGAACGCGGACAAGAGTTCTGGAACCAATGTAAATCCATTCTCTTCATCAAC
>JAYVIY010000125.1:0-4858 GCA_043769795.1 Pseudobdellovibrio sp.
TTTGTTTCTTTTCGCGGAGGTCATGAAATACCTATGCAAGTGCTACAGAAAATGAAAAACTATATTTCAGAAAGACTTTAATGAAATATGCTATCGAGACTGAAAATTTAGGACGCGTTTATAAAACCTACTCTAAACAAGAAGGTATTATCAATTCGCTAAAAGGTTTTTATAATCGTAAGTACACCGAAAAAGTTGCTCTTAAAAACGCCAGTATCAAAATTGAAGCGGGAAAAATTGTGGGCTTGGTCGGCTCGAACGGCGCGGGAAAAACCACTTTACTGAAAATGCTTTCAGGTTTAATTTATCCGACGTCCGGTACCGCACAGGTGCTCGGTCATGAACCCTGGAAACGTGAAAACGAGTTCTTAAAAAAAGTCAGCATTCTGCTCGGACAAAAAAACCAGCTGTGGTGGGATATCACACCGCGCGACAGCTATGCATTATTGACTAAAATTTACGATATTAACGAAACTCAGTCTAAAAGTCGCGTTAACGAACTGGCCGAGCTGCTCAACTGCCGTCATGTACTCGATACGCAATTGCGACGTTTGAGCTTGGGTGAGCGAATGAAAATGGAAATCATCGGTTCGCTGTTGCACTCACCCCAGGTTTTATTTTTGGATGAACCAACCATCGGACTCGACATCGTTGCTCAGGTCTCTATACGTAATTTCCTCGAAAAATATGTGAAAGAGCAAAAACCGGCAATAATTCTGACTTCACATTACATGGACGATATCACTCAGTTGTCAGACCAATTGCTGCTGATTTCAAAAGGCGAAATTGTTTATAACGGCAGCGTTGAACACTTCACCCAAACCACTGACCTTAAGAAAAAATTAATTTACAGATTAAAGAATTCAGCGGAAGAAAAAGAAATAGTTTTCAATTCGCAGGAGCTCACACAGGTTTTAAGTGACCTGTCAAAAGCCGGCGAAGTTGCAGACCTAAAGGTAGAGGAAGTAGACTTTGAAGACGTTATTCACCGCTTTTTGCAGGCGGAATCTAGCCCTCGCTAAGTTAGGAATAGTTTCTAACCTCGAGTACAGATTTAATTTCATAATTGATGCATTCATTCAGCCGATATTAAGCGTCGGGGTTGAAGTCTTATTGTGGATTGCCATTTTCAAAACTGCGGATAGCTCAGGCTTGATAGGCGGTTTTGCCAAGGAAAATTACTTAGCTTACGCGCTGTGGGCGCCATTTCTCGGGCGAATTGCCATCAGTTGGATGTATGAATCAATGATGGTTGAAGAAGTGGTCTCGGGTTCAATTAATACGATACTTTCCAGACCGATTAGCTTTTTTGAATACTATCTCAGTCAGACCATGGGTTACAAAGTGATTACCACATTATTTTCGATGACTGTTCCATTATTTGCCAGTTTGTATTTCAAATTACCGGTGCATTATGATCGTTTGATTCCGGCGTTTATGCTGGTTGTTTATTACTTGCTTTTAGTTCATACAATGAGTTTTTTAGTTTCTACGCTGGGTTTTTACCTGACTCGAGTGCGGTCGTTTACTTTGCTTAAAAATCTAAGTCTGATGTTGCTGGGCGGTGAATTGGTGCCAATCGATTTAATGCCAAAATATCTTTCAGACATTCTTCTCAGCTTGCCATTTTCATCAGGGGTTTATGTTCCACTGGCACTCATTACCGGCCGGGCCGATTACAACTTACTTTACCGTGGCTTCTTTAATATAACTTGGGGCTTAGCCGCTACCGGACTGTTATCTGTCATTCTCTGGAAGCGCGGTGTGCGTGAATACACCGGAACCGGGGCCTAATGAGTTTATATCAAAAAATAATAAAATATCTCGGAATCTATCAGGCTTTTTTTAAGGCCAGCCTAGTTGCCGATCTTGAATACCGTTTGAATTTTGTTATTTTGGTGATCGGTGAATTCATTTGGTATTCAACGCAATTGATCTTGTTTGAAGTTCTCTATCGGCATACGAACATCATCGGCGACTGGAATCTTCACCAAATGCGAGTTTTTATATTTCTGGTTCTTTTTGTTGATTCTATTTACATGATTCTGTGGGATCCCAATTTTTCAAGTTTTACGGATAACGTCAGGAAAGGAACCCTCGACCTTTTGCTGATGAAACCCATTAATTCAATGTTTATGCTGAGTTCACAACGGCTATCGGTGGCTCACTTGCCCTGTTTCTTTATAACGTTCGGTGGTTTGCTCTGGGCCTTGGCGCAACTTCCCGACTTTAATTGGTTGAAACTTTTGTGGCTGATATTTTTGATTCCGGCTGGTTTAAGTGTAATTTTTTGCGGTCGTTTTGCTTTAAATAGCACTTCGATTATATTTACCCGCGCCGATTTTTTACAGTATATCTGGTATTCAATATTCAGACTTGGTTTAAGACCCGACGCCATTTATTCGGGTTTTCTTCGCATCATCCTTATTTTCGTTGTTCCGTTTGCAATGGTCGCTTCGATCCCTGCACGAATTTTACTAGAACCGACTCAATTCTGGATGATTGCCTGGGCATTTATATTACCATTTATACTTTTTTATCTACTGAAAAAATATTGGGTGTTCTGCCTTAGATACTATTCGAGCGCCAGCAGTTAGAAATAAAAGTGCGACCAACGCGTCAAAGTTTTTTTGCCAACTCACGAATTTCATACTCACTCAAACCGCAAAAACTTTGCAATTCAATTGCCGTTATGGCCACTTCTGAAAAGTTCATTTCTTTGGTAAATTGAACTGCGCAGGAAGTATAGGGCTCAGAATCAGGGGCAATTCGTACCGGCATTGGCGAAGGCAAAGGCAAGTTAAGCTCTCGCAGCGAGCAGCCACCGCACACGAAAGTAATTAAGAATAGAACCAGAACCTCATTTTTCATTTTCAAACCCCAAAAATAATATTTTTTCATCATGTATCTGCGTTCCAAGTAAATAATCAACGTAACTGATCCGAACCACAAACTGCAGAGTCTTTAAAAATTGGCAGGCTTCAAGGAATGTTACGTTTTTTCTATAGCTCAAAACGAAGCTGTGTTCCTCTTCGAATTGAGATCGCCATTCAGGAGTTTCAAAAAGAAAATATTTGGCTACACTTTTGTTGTTGAAACCTAAAAAATCAGACTGAAGTAGAACCTTATCAACAACAGCACCTCGGTTTTGCAGTTCGTGCCATTCCGAAGCTTTGAAAAAAAATGAATAAGGAATGATCCATTTAATTTCAGCCGGAATTATTTCCGAATTCCATTCGGGCTTTGCGATAAAACGGATTCGACGGGAAAGTTCTGCGATTTGTTTAACAAGACTTTCAATTTCACCGGAAAAATTGATCCAATCGGCACGCCCAATTAGGTTTCTTAAGTCTGTATTCAATTCATTCAAAGCTGCAATATCGGCAAGATGGTCACTCGACATCTGCTGGCAGACGGCCTTAAGCGCAGGGCTTCGCAAATTATAACTGCCCGTCGATTTCATTACAATAGCCTGAGGCTGCGTGGGTAACAAAAAACTTCCGTAAAGTATGAAGTCTATCATATACGCTGACCTTTGTATTTCTGATAGAATTTTTCCAGAATTTGTTTTTTGATAAGTCGGGCTTTGTTAAAGACGAGCGCATTATACTCACTGAGCTCAGCGGCACTGAATTCATCATAAGATCGCCCTGAGTATTTCGAAAGCGTAGACTCAATCGCTTGCACAGGCTCTGCTGCAGATTTTCTTACGGAAGCTTCAATCTTTGGCGAGTATTCGAATTTATCGTCTTTTGCAATTCTCGTTGGTTTCTGGTCGCAACTTAAGAAATACAGAGTAACTAAAGACAAAGTAATTATTAATAGCTTCATAAAATGACAGCTTTCAATGTGACCGGACTGAACCCCAAAAAGCGGGTTTTGTGATAATTAATTATATCACCGACCCAGTTTTGATTTTTTTCAAGAGAACCCGTTTTGAACAAGTTACTGAAAAGAAATTCTACATAGATTTTAAAGTCTTCTTTCTCTATTGAATAGCTGCTAAAAAATTCGGAAAACATAATTCCGAGCTGAGCCGCCTTCACGTAGTCGTTTTGATTGCCCGCCAGAATCTCCGCAGTTTTTTGACTGAGAGGCGTATAGAAACTATCAAGCACGTTTTGATCTTCAGCATTCAATCTGATTTGTAACTCGGCATTTGCTGTTAGTTTCAGGTGGCCCGCGATCAAGTCGCAAGCGAGATCTCGGCTGTTTATTCGAATTATGTTCTTGAATAACTCAATTTTTGCATCCGGCAGGCCTAGTCGTTTAGAGATCTGACTGAAGCTAACTGCTTTTGATTCAACGCCGAGGTTAGTCAAAGTTGAATGATTAATTTCAATGCTTGGTTTTGATATTTTATAATCAAAAAATTTCTTACTTTCCGACGTCTTTCCTGTAGTAAAACTATCATTCAATCTGAATTCAGCCTCATAACTGTTTTTCATTTGACCCGCCAAAGGTAAAGTTCGGGCAAACTGCAGATCTTCAGAAGAAATGTTCTGCGCCTGCTCTGCCAAAAAACCAGAGTAGCTCTGGCAGTCCTCAGCTAATCCGTTTTGCAAGGGATACATCGCTATTTCTGGCTGATCATTGTAAGTGGCACTCCAGAATGGAGTTTGAATGGTTTTTTGATTCGCCTGAAGTGCCGTAGTGAACATAAATGTAAATATAATATATAGTTTTTTCATAAATCCTCGAGGCTATTTAAAGGTTGTGACCATTGGCTGCAGAACCATTTGCTCACTTGAGTAATGGTCAGTCATATCGACATCGGCAATCTGGGTAATATTTTGCTGGGTACTCGACGAACCGAAGATCGCCTGTAGCACATTGAAAACAATCGAAGCACCCCGGC
>JAYVIY010000126.1:0-1755 GCA_043769795.1 Pseudobdellovibrio sp.
AAATCGAAATATTGACAGAATTTCCATTGTAGACCCGAGAACCGGTCTCGTACTTGAAGACTCTAAGCCAGAAAAAGTTCATTCTCATTATGATGGCTCAATTGAAGTTGGTGAACTCAAGCTAGACAAAATCTCAAAAATTTATTCGATTTCAATGGAGCTTGACTTGATCGACATGGCAAACCCGAATTCAATGCCGATTCCGGTAATCGCGGTCATTAAGCTGGATGTTTCTGGAGATTTCCGCCGGTTGACACAGAGAATGATCACAGCATCAATGATTTCTGCGATATTGGTCGCCGTAAGCCTTCTGCTGATATATGGTTTTGTCCGTAAAAAACTGATTGTTCCTATTGAGAAATTGGAACAAGAGATTCGAGAATTCGAAAGCCACGCTGTGAGTACCTATGAACCCCAGACTTTTGAGCTCTCATCACTATTTAAAAATTTCAGGAAAATGGCCCAAAAGGTAAAATTTCAACAGAGCGAGCTCGATAGAGAGCGGGCCAACATGGCTCAGCAAGCAAAGCTTTTATCTTTAGGTGAAATGGCAGCAGGTATTGCTCACGAAATTAATAACCCTCTGGCTATAGTCGCAGGTTCCGCAGGACAGCTTAATAGGTTTAAAAGTAACCCCGAAAAATTTGCATCGAAGATCGAAGCCATTCAAAAGGCCAGTGGGCGAATTTCAAAAATTATAGGCGGGCTTAAAAAGTTTTCCCGTAGTTCCCAAGGCGTTAGTTACAGCAACCACTCTTTGTCTGAAATTGTTAGGGAATCACTGATCCTCACTTCGATAAAATCCAATAGACATAACACTCCGGTGAACGCGGATTTTAAAACTGAGTCACTCATTCAATGCGATGAGGTAGAAATCGAACAAGTCATAATTAACCTGATTAACAACGCGATTGACGCTGTAAAAGAAAGAGATGAAAAGTGGGTCAAAATTGAAGTTGAAGAGGATGCGCTGTCTGTCGTTTTTCGAATTACCGATTCAGGTTTAGGCATTTCAGAGGCAGTTCATAATAAAATTTTTGAACCATTTTTTACCACAAAACCCGTAGGTGAAGGTACCGGCTTAGGTCTCTCCATAACCAAAGGAATCTTAGACCAGCACAATGCCACGATTGTGCTCGTGCCTCATGTGCCAAACACTTGCTTTGAGATTCGGTTTCAGAAAATCTCGTAGGTCGTGACGTCCAAGCTCGGGCGCAAAAGCAAAATAGAATGGTTAATTTCGATCCATTTTTTAGACGGAAATTTCATTACTAAAGAAGTTCCATTTTCGGCTCGGAATTCATAAAATTCTGGAGGTGACGGAGCATAGCCACCTAACCTCCCCTATTGTGCTTTGAAAGCTTAATCCAGATAAGACTTTTTATGTTTCGCACGTCTTCTGGCCCTAGATTTTCTATTTAGAAGAACCTCAAGCGCAGAAAGCAACTAGCGGAAGCATAAATATACAAATCCCGGAACCGAATTGTTATTGATTCCAATTTTTATATAACCCATCAACGTCACACGCACTTCTATCTTCCCCTGGGCGAGCCGCGGGGCAGTGCAAATTTTTTATATTTAAGTAATAGATACTGCTTGGTTTGATCAATCCAATTCCAACGCCAGACCGACTAATTTCAGTGGTGAATTGAATTGCAAAGTCAGCGGTGCTACTAACTAGTAATTTTGCAGAGCTTGAAAAATCGTTAGGGCATAACGAAAGTGAAACGTCTCTTTGGGAAATCGCAGTTACAG
>JAYVIY010000127.1:0-4849 GCA_043769795.1 Pseudobdellovibrio sp.
TAAGTCCATCGAATGAATCATTCGCATCATGTTCACCGGTTAAAGCACCATCAACATTATTTTCTAATGGGTCGCTATTCACATCGTCTGGTGGAGCCGGAGATTCACCTTGCTTGGGTTCGTATATTTGCACAGGATCGCCATCAAATTTCGGGTCGGCAAAAAGCTCTGTTGCTTTTTTAAAGTCTATAATAGTGAAATAAAATTTTCCAAAATCTTCATTGATGCGAGTACCACGCCCAATAATCTGTTTAAACTCAGTCATTGATTGAATTCTCTGATCAAGCACAATTAGTTTACATGTTTGCGCATCTATGCCTGTGCTCATTAATTTTGAAGTTGTTGCTATTACAGGATATTTGCTTTCTGGGAAAATAAAATTGTCCAGTTCTGCTTTGCCTTCGTCATTATCGCCCGTGATGCGCATAATATATTTAGCATTTTGCGCAACTAAATCACTATTTTCATTTACAAGCGCTTGCCTCATTCTTTCGGCATGATCTATATTTTCACAAAATACAATTGTCTTATCAAATCGATTCGTCTGTCTTAAAAATTCTGTTATCTTTTTGGCAACCATTTTTGTGCGTTCTTCTAAAATTAGATTTTTATCAAAATCCTTTTGATTGTAAATTCGATCTTCAATCACATTTCCGTGTTTGTCTAACATTCCCTTGTCGGGCCGCCAGCCCTCGACATCTTTATCAAGATCGATTCGAACGACCTTATATGGAGCGAGAAATCCATCCTCAATACCTTGCCTAAGTGAATAGGTATAAATCGGCGCAAGAAAATAATCGATGTTTGAAACTTCTTTCGTTTCTTTAGGCGTAGCCGTTAGGCCTATTTGGGTGGCCGAAGAAAAATATTCTAAAATTTCTCGCCATGCGGAGTCCGCCGCTGCACTTCCACGATGACATTCATCTATCACTATTAGGTCGAAAAAATCTGGACTAAATTGTTTATAAATGTTTCTTTCTTCTTCGTTTCCCGTGACTGCTTGATAAAGTGATAAATAGATCTCATATGACTTATTTACCTGACGCTTTTGAATTTTAGTCATAGCAGAGCCAAATGGTTTGAAATCATTTGTCATTGTCTGATCAATAAGAATATTTCGGTCAGCAAGAAAAAGAATTCGCTTTTTAGTTTTTGATTTCCACAGTCTCCAGATAATTTGAAATGCTGTAAAAGTCTTTCCCGTTCCTGTGGCCATAACCAAAAGAATTCGGTTTTGTCCTCGGGCAATTGCTTCCATGGTTTTATTAATCGCGAGCAATTGGTAGTAGCGAGGAGTTTTATTGCTACCATCGCTATAATAATCTTGAGTAACTATCGACGTTTGCTTTTCATTTAATCCTCGATGAGTCGTCCACCAATTCCAGAGTGTTTCGACTGAAGGAAATTCATGCATCGCCAATTCTCGTTCGAGAACACCATCAGTTGCAATTTTATTGTGAAACAAAAAACCATCGCCGTTTGAACTAAAAACAAATGGAACTTGCAACATTTCTGCATAGCCCAAGCATTGCTGCATTCCATCTCCAACAGTATGGCTGTTGTCTTTCGCTTCAATAACAGCGATTGGAATATTGGGCTTATAGAATAATACATAATCGGCACGTTTTTGCTTCGCCCGCGTATGTAGCTTCCCCCTAACGACTACCCTTCCTTTAGTAAGAGAAAATTCCTCTCGAATTTGCGTATTAATATCCCAACCAGCCTGCTCTAAAGCCGGAGTGATATACTTTGTACAAATGTCACGTTCCGATAGTTGTTTTTTATTCACCTAACAAATATAGCATCTGGGATAAACTGCGCAAGATTTATGTCCTATACTTTAGCTTGCACTCAATTTCTTCATAGATAGAATTCTTGCCCCCGCCTTTAAACCATCTAAATAATCTGCCCACGACTGCATCATATGATGTCTTTGCGGCAAGTGAGCAGTTCTATTATAAGCCCTGCCATTAGGATCACGAACAGCATGTGCTAATTGATGTTCAATATGATCAGGCCGAAAACCCAAAACTTCGTCTAAAATCGTTCGCGCCATGGCTCTAAAACCATGACCAGTCATTGTTTCTTTGGGGATTTCTAATCTTCGCAACGCAGACAAAATTGCATTATCACTCATTGGTCTATGAAAGTTTCTAGAAGAGGGAAACACAAATGGACTATTGCCAGTTAACGGCTTTATTTCATTTAAAATTTCAATAGCCTGTTTTGAAAGTGGTACAATATGTTGTGATTTTGTTTTACTAACGTAGTAGCACCACTCAGATTTTTCTAGGTTTATATCAGCCCACTTTGCAGACCTAAGTTCCCCTGGGCGAACGAATACAAGCGGAGCCAACCTCAATGCGCATTTTACTATAAAAGTCCCCTCATAGCCCTCTAATGATCTAAGCAAATCACTTACTTTTTTAGGTTCAGTAATTGCCGCAAAATGTTTTTCTTGAACAGGAGGTAAGGCACCTTTTAAATCGTTTGTTGGGTCACGATCCAATCTTGCAGTCGCAACTGCATATCTCATAACTTGACCACAGTTTTGAAGTGCCCTGTGGGCCGTCTCTAATGCTCCACGTTTTTCTATTCGCTGAACACAAACTAAAATTTCATGCGGAGCAATGCTAGTTATAGCCTTTTTTCCTAACCACGGAAAAACATCTCTTTCTAGTCTTCGCAAAGTCCGATCAGCGTGACTGGGAACCCAATTTCGACCATGTTTTACTAACCATTCTCTTGAAATCGACTCAAAAGTATTATTGCCATTTTCAATTTGTGAATTTTTTTTTGCTTTTCTATTTTCACTGGGGTCAATGCCCTCAGCAATTAATTTTCTGAACTGATCTCGAAGCTCTCTCGCTCTTTTTAAACTAATTTCAGGATACACCCCAAGAGACAATCTTTTTTCTTTACCTAAAAATCTATATTTAAGCCGCCACCATTTGCCCCCTCTTGGGCTTATCTCTATGTACAGGCCATTGCTGTCATAACTACGAGCTGTCTTATTTATAGCCTTTAGATTCTTTATAGCGTTATCTGTGAGCATTGGGGGCAACTCCTCTATACTTCTATTGTTGCCCCTAAAATTGCCCCCTGCAACGATAAGCTGTCAAGATCTCAAATTGGATCGCTTTGGACTAATTATTTAGTAAATCCAGCTAGTTATCATCATGCTTGGAATCTCTTTGGACTTCCTTAAGCTTCAAAATGGTGGAGGCGGAGGGAATCGAACCCTCGTCCGCAAGAGATCCACAGAAAGGCGCTACATACTTAGTTCGTATTTTATTTGTTGGCTGATCTTCTACGAACAAAATATCAGACAACACTCCCCCAGTAACTCTTAGGTTATGCTGCTGGAGAAAGCCTGCATAACCGATCCGGCATTAATTACGGACGTTGAGTCAACACCGGCGACTCACCCAAAATCCGAAAGCAGACTAAGCTGCTAAAGCGTAATTATCGTTAGATAATACAAATTTGCACGTTTTTATCGAGGTCCTCGTACGCCCCGGTATGCTCCTCTTGCTTCACGACCCACGTCGAAACCAGGTCGCCCCCACATTCTAAAAAAACTCTCTGTGCGTTTACCTTAATTCATTTCTCATATTTTCTATATACATATCTGCGCAAAAATTAAGTCCGAATTTCGAACTTCAAAGGTGCCAGCTACCTTTTTTTCTGGCTGTTTTTTGCTCGAGTTTGGACTCTAAAAATAACAGGCCATTTCACTTTTTTTAAAAATTTTGAGATAAAATGTACTGGTGCCAGATTAATTGTAACTATTGACGCGACGTATAAACATCAATGCCAATCAACCTAACTTTGGTTTATTAACCCGTTTTCATAGGGAGTTATCAACTGTACCCACAGACTTATCCACAATTCGCATGGTTTTCCAGTGTCAAACTGGGATCGTTTTACAATTTCACTTATTTAACATTTTTTTAATTTTGGAATTATTTATTAAGCACGAGGCAATGAGGTTGGTTTTTTCGACGCATTGCTCACGGGGAAAAGTTGGAGGTTCAATTGATAAACCCTTTCGCCTTTTGATGACTCCCGCGCGGTCAGATTGTCTTTGTGCATCGACTTTCGAAGATGGCGCAATTTAAACTTAATCTGTTCAAATTCTGTTTCGGTCAGCGACATCGTCAACGACCCAAATTCGCGTTCGGTGGCGGCATCCTGGTAAAGAGATTCAAGCCCTAGGTACATCAGCTGCATTTGTAGTTTACGAACCAAGGCTGAAGGAATTTCTTTTTGCGCGTCTGTTGGTTTGCCTTTTGAAACCGTGTTCGTGATTGGATCTCGAACAAGCTCACCTGATTTTAATAAATTTTCGACAGCTTCGGTGATTTCACTTTCAGAAGCTTTTCCGCGCAGAAGATCTTTTAATTGTGACGTTTCAAAACTAACGCCCTCTTGATCTACCAATGCATAGATAATCCAACCGATCCAGTTTGGCATTTCTTCGAAAGTTTTTCGGTCAAGTTCGCCGTGTTTCATTTTTTGTTCAACTCTGAATTCAGATAATTTTTTTAGCGCGTAGTTTCGATCAGCCGGATCTTCTGCCTGATTAAAGCCAACTAAGAGTTTGAATTCGTCAGTCTGTGCTTTACTCAACTGGCAAGCTTTGGCAAATTTCACGACCATTTCCGGAGATAAATTTCGTTTGGCTTCAATGATCATTTTCAGATAATTTGGAGATTTTATATCTGCCGCTGCAGAAAAAATTGAATATGAATAGGGTCTGATTGAAGCCCGCGTTAAATGCTTTTTTGCCAGGTAAAAATCAGCTAAAAAAAGCCGGTAGTCCATGTATTCTGATAGCGCTGGTAAC
>JAYVIY010000128.1:0-4845 GCA_043769795.1 Pseudobdellovibrio sp.
GTCTGTAAACTGCGGTTTTTCTGTTCGCCATTTCCGCCAACAGATAAAAACACAGTCTGCGGTAGCGAAATAATTTGTTGATCGCCAAAGGGCAAATAATCCGGCGTTTTTCGGATTACACCATCCGATTCTGCCATAAAATTCACGGCACCCAAGCTTTTAGCCTGAGCCTTGATTATTGTGATAGGTTCTTTGACCGACCCGTTAAAGCTTGCCGCCGGAAAAAAAACTGGCAGCCCTGATTTCTGAATCAAATCAGCAAAAAGACGATCGTCTTCAGGCCCATAAGAAGAAGGCTCGGTAAACAGAATATCAAAAACCACAGCTTTGGCCTTTGAAATTTTTGCCACCTCAACGACGGCACCATAAATTTGTCGTGGAAGCGGAAACACCACCCCTTCGGCTTCTAAGCGATCCAAGGATTTTTGATCGACAACCACCAATCCCACAGAATCCTGCTGTTCTGGTGCTGTGATTTTCTGAGCAAAATCAAAAAATATCCATGACGGCCGCTGCGCGAAATGAAGCGTCAGTAGACCTATTGAAATTCCGAGCACCGCAAAAAGCAATGAGCGAAGAAGTTTTAATTTCCCTCGGATAAAAAAGCGCTTTAACATCGTTCAATTTTATAGTTTCCTGTTGAGAGGAGCAGTAGAAATATTATTGACCCTAGCCTAAAAACCAGGTTTCGCCAAACGCATAGGTTTTCTAACAGAGATCACGGATATTTAAAGCTTTTAACTAGCGTCACATCTCCCGGGGCTCGAAGGGGCACCAGTGAGGACTCAATCTTTTCATCCGGCGTACCGGCATGACTGACAATGCTGACTTTTGCAGTTGTTAACTCTTGATCGGGTTTGCCTGAACCGTAGTAGTTCACATAAACAAGGTAAGTTCCATTTTTAGGAGACGGAATTGAAATAATTTCGGGTCCCCACCCGGTCGTTACGTCAACATCAAGAGAGCCGCCGCTTGGTAGTCTTCGATTTCCGTAAAAGCAATGTTCACCGTCAGGTGTAACTAAGTGCAGGTCTAAATCAGTGCCGTCAGAATCCCACGATAACAAGACCCTTAGCCGGGTCGGCGTTACATTTGGATTGGCTTCGTAAAACTGTACAGCGTGCCTTTCTTTTCCATCGCGGATTTCAACGGAATTTGAGCCTTTGCCGAAGGCATAGGGTCTTGCAAATGTGTCCCCGTTCGGCTGAAGTGGCATATCGAGGCCATTAACAATCAAAGTCATCGGCAAAGTCGACTTTCGATTGGCTAAAATGTCTCCGCGTATAAGCTGATCTTCATTTTTTTTGCCTTCCGTATTCACACTGGCCGCAGGGTAATGAACGGCTTGTTCGGTATCGGTAGGTGCACTACCTGCAACACGCCAGCCGCGTTTTGGGTTCGTAATCTTAACCTGCGCCAGCACCGGAAACGAAAGCCCACATAGAATAACCAATTTAAGCACTGAATGTAATTTCAATTCTCCTCCAATATTTTACGAGCCATATTTTCTACAAAAAGTTCATCCCGACCCCGCGGGTGAAAGCGAAATCCGATATGCAAATATTCATGTAACACCGACACTTCATCTTCAGCGCTCAAAACTTCAGGAACAAAAATTTCCTGCGTCTGCAGGTTTGAAAACACCCTTGACGAAATACCCTTTTGCAAAAAATCAAGCTTGCAGATTTTGAGTTTTGCAGGTCTTTCAAAGCCGGCTTGGTCATCGAGCTCGCGCCACCAGTGCTTTGACTGCTGCTTAATCCATTTTTCAGTTGATACATTTGTCGTGCATGTCAGGGGCTGATTTAAACTTCCGTAAGCTATTTCAGCTGTCGGATAAGCCGATTTTAAAATTTCAGTCATGACGTATCCTGACTCGGCCAAACTCTTCGCCTTTACCCATGACATTTGGTTAACGCCTTCTTTCAACGAGTGATAGCGAAGTCGACTCACATCACCAAGAAGTAATCCATCAGACCAACGGGCGATTTTTAATGCCGCTGACGAGGCCGCACTTGGGCTTACTCGCTGCGTATGAGATGAATCTGAAATACTTCTGCAGCCGCCAACATCTTTTGAGTTTTGCATTAAAAAAGTTCGAATAGCTAAAGAAAAGGCTCGGGCGGCTTCAATAGGTGTTGTTCGAATTTCTCGGTCGATCACGCGGGCCACGTACTCATTTATGGACATTTGCGCCCTGATACTAATTTTTTTCCCATTGTAATGAACCAATAACGAGCCATCACCGTCAAATTTAACTTTATTTCCATTTTTAAACTTAACTGTAACTGGACCAGATAGTCGCTCAATTTCAGGTTCAACCGACTTAATAGGATAACGCGAAAAATAATTCACACTGACACATCCTGAATCAAATTTTTGTGAATGCGCTTCTACAATATTTTTGAGTTCCGGTAAAAACGTTTCGCGGCCATGGCCAGCTCCTGAAACCCAAATAGCAGCGCCGTCCGGAAGCCACCCCGCAAAGCCCCCGGTAAAGCCCATTGCATCAGTAGAGCCGTCTTTCTTTTCAGAGGTTTCATTGTCGCGCCATGTGTAAGTTTTTACTTTGAGAGTACTTCCCCAGGTATTTACAGCACCGATTGCCGTTCCATACAAAACAGATCCTAAAGTAGCCGACAAAATTCTTTCGCTTTGCAAAAAGTTTTTTCTTATTGCAAGAAGCGAATACAAGACGTCATCTACCGGAACACGGATTTCCGGTTTTAGTTTTTCTAATTCCGCTAACCAAGTGGGAACTCTTTGTATTTTTTTACTCCAAAATTCGGACCATTTCTTTGCGGTGATTGAACGAACGGATTCTGAAAAATAAGGAGAACAGGACTGCGCCAATGCCAGTTCGCGCCCGATGCTCTCTTTGGGTTTACAGCAAAATAACTCGTCGGGATTTTTGCCAGAGCACGTGTACACTTTTTCTGGCACCTGGTTTTCAACTTGATAGGCATAAACATAGAGCTTCCACAAACTCCCTAGCGGGGTCAGTAGTGAATTTTCATGCGGGTCTTCGTCAGAGCTCATAACACGAACTTGCAACGCCTGCGTAGACGACTCAGACTTTGCACAAGCTACTGAAGTCAGCTTCACTAGAAATAAAAAAAGAAAGAAACTACTTAACCGTAATTTCACGTCTTACAGCCCCTTCTTCATAGGCACGCTCTGATGGATGATACATCTTAAACAGGCGCGCCTGTGGTATTTGTAATTTTCCACGACTATTATATCTTACAAGCTGGTGAAATTTTGTTTCTTCGCTTAGAGACTCGATCGGTATAGAATACCCTGTGCCATTATTTGACGAACGCGCATCCGTAAAATTGGTTTTCATTTCGCCGAAGTCTAAGCCCCAGGTGAGCGGGTCAACTTCTCCACCCGTTGGCAAAGGCGCCTCAAGCAAAAGAAAATGCGGGTTAACGCCGTCTAACGGAGTCAAAGTAAACTCATCTACATATAAAAAGCGCGAATCAATTGTTTCATTCGGCCCTACTTCATGAAGAGTGACGGGCTCGCCATTTCCGCCGCCTTCGCTATCAATTTCTTTTAGCTCCAGTCGATACAATCGGCGTGCTATTGAAACTTTCAGATTGGATTTCAGATTTTCAGCGGTATCAAACGACACTTCTCCAATCGCACCTGAAATTTCCGGCAGCAGTACCGGAATATCTCTTTTCACAGATTTTTTCAGTGTAAAACTGGGAACTGAAGATTTGGCTTCTTTAACCCAACTTTGTCCTAAAACCACGGCCTTGAAACCTTCTTTCATCGAAAATGTCTGCGGTAGAGCCTGTTCTACAAATGAAAGTGTCATGGCGCGGTCTATTGTCGGCGTTTCATATCTGACCATCGTAAGAATTTGCTCCGCCTCGGCAGTGCTTTGAACTAGCAACTTGGCTTCAACTTTATAAAGCAAAGCTGCGGCCCTGTAACCCGGTGATTCAGAAAGTAGATTAGCTAAACCGCTCAATTCAGACTTAAGCTTCGAACTCAATGCCACCTTTTCTTTGATGGCTACTGCGCCCAAAATAAGTAAGGCCAGAGCTTTGTCGTCGTCGTCGTTGTCCATATATATACTTGAGTTTGCAGCCCATTTTTTTGGTGGCGGGTTGATTTTTTCTTTTTCGATTTTGCTCAAAAGACTTTCTACTTGTTCTTTCACCGGTCGATTCAGCTTTTCAAGAACCCAAAGTGTATAGGCTCTTTCAAAAAAGAGTTTCGATTCTGATTTTGCATAGATTTCTAATAGGTGCTCCCAGTTTTCTTTGGGTACAGTAATGCCCAATAAACTTGAAGCACGCGAATCCGCATAATAGGCATGCGCAGTTAAAAGTAGATTTTCACCAGTTTTATTACCCCACCAAGTGAAAACGGCCTTAGGGCCCGCCATGGCAATCAATCGCCTGCGATCATTCGCTATGCGGTCACGAAGCTGCTGAGTTATTTCAGAGGGGCCAGCGAAAACTTCTAAGGCCTTTACGCCCATCGTCAGCGGAATTAGTCGACTGGATAGTTGCTCTACGCAGCCCCAAGGGTATTCAAGTAAATCATCTACAATTCGCATAAATTGAAATTGAGAAGACGACAAAATTTTAAGTCTTACATTCTTAGAATCCTTTGGAATATTTAAGTTGGCAGCAGTAGCCAATGAAATCGATTTCGACTGACGGGTAACCCAGTTACCGGCTTCAAAATCCAATTCAAACTGAAGCCCATCAATCGCCTTTGAACCCACGATAATTTGCGCCTCGATGGTTTGACTTTCTAGCGGTGGCTTTTCAAGAACAAGCGTATTAGCGCCCGGCTTCATTTGAATTTTTTGTGAATAATTGT
>JAYVIY010000129.1:0-1752 GCA_043769795.1 Pseudobdellovibrio sp.
GCAACAGATGCTGAAATTAGACACATGATTGTTGAGGAGCTGCCTTACTTTAAAAAAGATGGTGTGTTTCAATCGGATGCCTACCGCGCTATTTTGCAAGCGAATAAACTCACTCCGGGTGAATTCGAAAGCAAACTTCGAAAAGACATAAAGAACCAGAGATCACGTCAACTTTTTGAAAGTTCATTGAGTATGACTGAAATGCAAAAGAACATCGAAAAAGAATTGCGGTCTTCAAAAATTAATCTTGAGTTCATGCAATTCAGCGCGGCTGATTTTGCTAAATCAATCGCTGTTAATGAAGAAGAACTGGCAAAAGCTAATGCAAACGATGAATTTAAAAAAAGAATAGAAGCTAATTACAAGGCAAATCAAGGTCAGTATGAATCTCCTGAGCAAGTTAAGGCCTCTCACATTCTGATTAAAGCTGACGCTAAGAGTGACGCCGAAGCGCAGAAAAAAGCCGAAGCAACGCTTAAAAGACTTGATAAAGAAGACTTCGGAAAAGTCGCAGCTCAGGTCAGTGATGATCCAGGTTCAAAAGTTAAAAATGGCGATTTAGGTTTTTTCTCAAAAGGTCAAATGGTTAAAGAATTCGAACAAGTGGCTTTTGCTTTGCCGGTAGGAAAAACTTCGGGTTTGGTTAAAACATCATTTGGTTACCATATCATTAAAGTCATGGATAAAAAAGCGGCGCAAAAGACTGAAGCCGAAACTGCAAAAAAAGAAATTGCTCGTAAGTTGTTTTCTGAAGATAAATTTCTCGAATTTATCAAAGCAATTGAAACTGATTTAGCGGCAGGTAAGGCCGAAGCCGTTGTGGCTCGTTTAGCCGCTTCAAAAATGAGTTGGAAAGAAACCGGATTTTTCGACATCGGCGCTGAAGTGGCTCCAGTTATGAACTCGGCTCAGGCGATCAAGGCCGCACTTGAACTGACTAAAGCCAATCCGGTTGCAAAAAAATTGATCCGTGAAGGCAGTGCACAATTCTTAGTTAAGTTAAAAGACGTTAAAACTGAAACTGCTGATCTGAAAGTTCAGGATCAAAGCGCGATAGAAAAACAAAAATCGATGGGGGCTTACCAAGCCTGGGTTGAGTCTTTCAAAAAGACCGCAAGAATTCAGACGAACTCCGATTTAACCAGTCAAGCCGCCGCAAAATAATAAATTAAGTTATTTTTTCAATAAATGATCAGATTTAAAGGCCTTTGGAAAAAGGTCTTTAAATGTATATTGGGTCTGAGTATCTGCTAAGTTTATGAGAGTAATATTCGTCTCAGGATTTGCGAACTCAGAGAGCACCTGTAAACAAAAACCGCAGGGTGGCCAAGGGTCTTTTTCGTCGCTGGCAACGAAGACTTCGGTGATTTTCACATCGCTGCTATTTTCACTGAAGGCTTTGAAAATAGCAACCCGTTCGGCGCAAACTGTTCCGCCATAAGAGGCATTTTCGATATTACAGCCGCTATATGTCTTGCCGTTAGATAGCCTGATACTAGCCCCAATTTTTTTATGAGAGTAGGGAGAGTGTGAAAACCTCATTGCATCTTTGGCCATTTTTTTCATTTCATCCGGTGAAGAACTCATAACCTCTCCCTTTTAAATAGTTCGATAACCACAACATCGGTATACCTTGTATGGCCGAAAAGTCATCGCATTCAATCGATTCGAAAAGCGAAATTCCATGTTTTTCTATTTTGTAGCTACCGGCGCAATCAATTGGATTATCCAATCCGATATAATTCATCAATT
>JAYVIY010000130.1:0-26665 GCA_043769795.1 Pseudobdellovibrio sp.
ATTTTTAATTTTTGTGACATCTTAACTCTCGCAGGTTCTGTGCTATTGCACTATTCAGATCGCTTGCCATAAAACTCAGGTAGTCATTATTTTCTTTGATCCAGTTATCAGCTATTAACCCATGTAAATAGCCACCCAAACAAGCCGCTTGAAATGGTTCACTCTTCTGTGCTAAAAAACCCGCGATCATTCCGGTTAAAACATCTCCCGTGCCAGCCTTCGCCAACGCCACATTTCCACTCTGTAATTCAAAAATTTGTTCAGAATTGATAACGAGTGTTTTTGCACCCTTCAAAAGGAGAATACAACCCAGTTTTTTCTGAGCCAGTAATGCAACATGAATTCGATTACGTCTGATTTCATCTACTGAAAGTTTGAGCAATCGCCCTAATTCTCCCTCGTGCGGAGTTGCAATCCAGCTTTCAGGCAAGGGCCTACTAAAATATTTGGCATAAAGATTTAGAGCATCAGCATCAATGACTACATTTTTCACATTCAGATGGAGTAATGCCTTGAGCAAGTTAAAAGATCGCGTTGACTGTCCTAATCCGGGGCCGATGGCAAAAGCCGAAAATTTATTTTTTTTCAGATTTTTAGGTCGATAGTCAAGAGTCAAAAAATCCGGGTGTTCGGTCACTTTGAATTTTTTTTCATCCGTCATCAGGGTCACGTAACCCGCGCCCACACGGCTAGCCGCGGTAGCCGCCAAAACAGCGGCGCCAAACAGTCCTTTTGAACCGGCAATGATGAGACACTTTCCGCCCGAGGTTTTATTATCCATCAGTTTTCTTTCTGGAATTATTTTTCGAGCTGCTGTTCGGCCAAATTTATGAACTCGCTTCACCATAAAAAACACCGCTTCCTAAAATCGAGCCAGCACGAATTGACATACTGCGCCCTAAGCCTACAAAACAATATGATCTTCATCATATTGTTGAAGCAAATCGACCCAACTAGATTAAAAATCTCTCTATTTAACCAGCTTGTCAGGTCTGTTTTTCGAGCGGAGGAATTTCTTGAGCCGGTCTCTTTACAACTTCAGGCTCATCCGGAAAAAATTGCGCTATGGCTCTGATCAATTCATTTTTTTCAACCGGCTTACTTATATAGGCATCAAACCCATTTGCCAGACAGCGCTCCTTCACTTCCTTCATCGCGTGGGCACTCAGCGCAATGATCGGCTTTTTGTAACCTTCACTGCGCAATATCTTAGTCGCTTCCCAACCGTCCAATTCGGGCATCTGCAGATCCATTAGAACGACATCGTATTGTCCGTTATGAATTTTTTGCAGCGCCTCTAAACCATTCACCGCGGTTTCAAGACTCGAACCCATCGAATTGATATAATACGAAAACAAACTTTGATTGTCAGGATTATCTTCGACCAGCAAAACTTTCTTACTTCTCGGATTTTTATTTCGCATTATATTCTCCAGCTGCAACGCAATTTGGGCTTTTAGTTTCCTTTCGTTTCGCGCAATCTGCTCAGAGTCGCCCGGATCAATAGTGATCAGAAATTCACTGCCTTGCCCGAGAATTGACTTGTTAAGTTCAATTCTTCCGCCAAGCGCAATAGCCAACCGCTGCGAAAGAGCCAAACCCAAGCCCGTGCCTCCGAATCGCCTTGTCGATGAAGTATCTAACTGCGCAAAAGGAGCAAATAAATCTTTGATCTTGTCAGACGAAATTCCGATACCTGTATCTTTAACAGTAAAAGCAAGTTTGGTGAGCCCATTACTGTCGACAATGACTTTCACTTTAATTTCAATAGATCCGGTATCAGTAAATTTGATCGCGTTACCTACAATGTTTAATAATATTTGCCGTAAGCGCAATGGGTCAGTAAATATTTTCAGCGGAATATTCGGATCAATTACCATTTTTAATTCAAGATCCTTTTTCTCGGCATCTGGTGCCATTGTTGTCTTGATATCATCAAGGATTTCGTTAAGAGAGATTACGGTTTTTTGCATTTCAAATTTTCCAACTTCAATTTTTGAAAGATCCAAAATATCGTTGATCACATTTAACAGCTGCATTCCGTTTCTTTTAATAACTTCATAGATTTTTTTACGTTCTTCCTGGGTAATATTATCCGTCAGCACCAGTTCAGAAAAACCAAGCACTGCGGCCAAGGGAGTTCTGATTTCGTGACTGACATTCGCTAAAAATACCGACTTGGCGGCGCTTCCTGCTTCGGCGGCTTCTTTTGCTTCTTTCAACTCCTGTAAAGTCGATTTCAGATCTAAATTGGCTTTTCCGAGTTCAGTTACTTCCTTTATTCGTTCAGCTTCCCGTTGCTCGAGCGCGCCAGCCACGGTGACACCAGTTACCTGAAGTGCTATCAGAAAGAGGATAAGAAACGGCGTCGACTCAGCACCGATCAAATTTTCACCGAATGGACCAATTCCCTTTATTGAAAATAGCACGACAACACAGGTAAACAAAAAGGTAGCCAGAGCCGCGCCTCTTTGTCCGAGCCTCATTGCAATCCAGAATAGGAGCGGAAAGAAAAAATAGAGACGCACAGGTCCATTAAATTTAGTAATAAGTAGAATAACTGTAATTACGGAAAGCCCAATTGCAACTTTTTCTTTTTGGCCGATGTTTTTTGAGCGAAATCTTTCTAAAGTTTCGGGCGAGTAGAAAACAAGAATCAATGGTGCTGTCAGCAAAATACCCAAAATATCACTGGCCCAGAATTCAAGGAAATAGAATATCCTGTTATTTTGAACTCCCGAAAATAGAAAACCTTCGATCCCAATTAAGGCCGTGATCAAACCGGCAAAAATGGCCGCCAATATTAACTTCATGGCATCATCAAAACGATCAAGAGAAAAATGAAAGCCGGTATCTCGGTGGCAGAAATAGGCCGCAATGAGGGGCCCTAAAGTCTTCGCAACATTCGAACCGAAATAAATCGTTTCCGGATTTAAATTGACCCAATTGCTCGCAACACTTGCTAAAAATATGGCGGGCCAGACGGAGTATCCCCAGATCAAAAGTGCAGCTATTGAAACTCCGGCTCCGGGTAAAATATTAATTTTTGATCCTGAAATTAAAACTGAAGAACTAAATCTATCAAGCACAAAAAGCATGAGAAAAAGCGTTAACAATCTAAAAATGTAATTCTTAGAATACCTGTTCAGCGTGTCTTTAACGTTTTCGGCAACCATGATTCAATTGGGTACTGCAAAAAGCACGCTAAGTTCAGGGATTGATGAGTTCCTTTAATTTATATTTCCTATTTTTCAAATTGTAATCGATAACGACGATAGCGCCTTTTTTTAACTTTGGAAGCGGCCTGCTGGGTTTCAGAACTCGAGTCAGAAAGGCAGAGAGAAAAGGCTCATGCGAAATAAAAACAATCTTCCTCTCGCTGCGCTTCTTAATCCAAACCTCAAGTTTTTGCGGCTTGGCACCTGGGGATAATCTCGGCGCGATGTTTATATGGGCTTCGTCGGTCTTCAAGGCATCCAAAATGGTATCTAAGGTTTCTCGGGCCCGCACATAAGAGCTCGTAACCCAAAGGTCTACATTCTGAAATATCTTCTTATTCTTTAAGGTATGTCTTCTAAAGTCACGTGAGCCACGTTCTGTGAGGGGGCGTAATTTATCAGTTACTCCATCAGCAGCCGCTTTCACTCGATCTAGGGCCACAGCATGGCGAACAAAAATAAATTCCGGCATTAATTAAATCCTTTAAAAAATTAATCTAAACTCAACAGCAATTTATTCTGAACTCGTGTTACGCCGCTGACTTGTTTAACTTCGTTTTCAATAGCATCCGCCTCATCGCTAGAGTTAACAATTCCTTTAAGCGTAATTTCGCCGTTTTGACTTAGAATCGTAACTCGATTCGGGTCAAAGTTCTGAATGCCGGTGCGTAGTTGCTGCTGAACCCGGTCTTTGAGTTGTAAATCAAGTGTGTTCGGCAAATAAACATCAGTACTGCCTTGTATCGACAATTGCTTCGGCATTTGATTTGGAGCTTTAACGGCAGAATTGGGGCCATATCGTCCGGAATCAACTGCCGCTTGGGCCGTTAAAAATAAACTGCAAATAATTAAAGTCATCATCGTTTGGGCTTTCATTTTTTTCCTCTGTTTAGAACGTTTCGATCAACGAAAGGGGTTTTGCAAAATGGTCACCAGAACTCAATGGCGATTGAAATTATTTTAAACTCTGGTTTCAGACATTTCTCCCCTTATAGGGTGGAAAATCTCCACTCTAAATTTCGTTTTTCAGAATCTAAATCTAACTCCCACTCCAACATCGACATAAACCGAAGTGTTGGGTGAGAGGTCTACTGACGGAGCCAATTCACCGAAAATTTCAAGATTTGGGTTTGTTGTCTGAAAATTCAACCCAATCGGACCTCGAAAAGCAATTCTGGTTTTGCCACTGTCAATGCCGTTTCTGATATTTACTATTTTAATTCCGGGGCCATAATACAGATAAGCCGGAGTCGAATTTCCCAAAGGAAACTGCCGGGCCTTATCAAAAAGATAATCAATGTGAAAATAGTTTCCGTAGGTTGAATCGGTTGAATAAGCTAGAACCCCATCAATTGCTCTGTTTCCGCCAAGATCAAATTTCGCAGAAAGACCCGCTGTTGATCCCAGAACGAGGCCCACTTGCGCTTCGTTTGCAAACGCACATACCGATAATATCAATGCAGTAAAAAAAATAACAACTTTCATTTTATACCTCCATTTTGATTCGCCAGATAGTCTCTCAATTGCAACACTTGCGCAATAACACTGTAAGATATTTCAATCGGAGTATTATTCCCGAAATCAAGCCCCACCGGACAGTGATACCGCGAAATCATTTCCTGTGTAAAATCCATCGCTTTCAAATGCGACTTGAGCGAAGCTGCCTTGGTTTTACTACCGATGACTCCAACATAAGGCGCATTCGGTTTTTGTTTCAGAATTTCCGCCAATATCGGTAAATCTGTTCCATGGCCTTGTGTCATAAGAATAAAATAACAGTCTTCTGAAAAATCTTTGACCATAGTTGAAGGCTCACTCGCCTCGCATTTGAGCAAATTTTCAGTATCAGAAATTTTTTTAAGCCATTCAGCCCGACTGTCTACGCAGGTCACAAAACAGTTAAGCCTCGTTAGTAAGGGCACCAGCTCCTGTGCAACATGTCCGGCACCGAAAACAACTATTTTCCAGGCCCGGGGCCTGTGCAATTCAAATAGAAAAGTCACAACTCCACCGCAGGTCATTCCCACATCAAGCGTTAAATTCCAGGTCACCAACTGACAAACAGGGCTCTTCTCATTCTTTAAAATATCCTGGGCAAAACAAATAGCTTTGGCTTCAACTTTTCCTCCCCCTACCGTGCCAGTAAGCAAACCTTCCGTTGCAACTACGGCCTTGGCACCCAGTGCCTGCGGAACACTTCCTTTAAATTCTACAAGTGTTACGGTTACAGAATCTGATTTCATTTTTGCAAACTCATTAAAACAGACTCTTGACTGGCCGGTACACCCAATTGCGAGGCCTTTCCTTTTTGCCCGGCAATTGCTGATTTAATCGCAGTCCAAACCGAAATGGCCAACATTAATGGCGGCTCACCAACAGCTTTACTGCCTTTCAAATTTTTCTCATTTAAATTATTTTCGATAAAGCCCACATTGAAAACGCGCGGAATATCGTGAACACTGGGTATTTTATAAGTACTGGGTGAAAATGTTTTTAAAGATCCTTTTTCGTTATAATAAAGCTTTTCCGTGGTCAACCACCCCATACCCTGAATGAATGCACCGGTGACCTGCCCCAGATCAATGCCCTCATTCTGAGGCCGCCCTAGATCCATAAGAATATCTGAACGCAAAATTTTAACTTCGCCGGTCAACCTATCTATACTTACTTCAGAAACGGCCGCACCATTTGTAAAATAATAGAATGGTTCACCGGTTCCAGTCTCCTTATTGAAATGAATTCCGGGATAACGATAGAAACCGTAAGCCGACAATGAAATTCGATTTAAATAGGTTTCAATAAGTAAATCTTTAAAAGAAATACTTTTTCCGGTCTCTGGATTGCGCACTTCAGATTTTTCAAACACTAAAATCGATTTCAACTTCTCATCGATCAATATTTCGGGAGCCGTCCCGGCGCCGGCAACTTTTCTGCCACGCAAATTTTCAGGTCTCGCCATCACTTGTAAAGCGACTTGCGAAAGCCGCGCTTTAAGAGAGTCACAAGCGGCTTCGACAGCTCTTCCATTTAGGTCACTACCGCTCGAGGCCGCAGTAGCCGATGTGTTAGAATTTTTTTCTGTCGAGGTGGCCATCACTCTCACATCTTCAACATCTATTCCGAACGACTCCGACACCACCTGTGCAATTTTAGTATTTACACCTTGGCCCATTTCCGTGGCCCCAGTGGATACCTGTACACTACCATCCTGATATATATTTACTAACGCGTTGGCTTGGTTTAAATGCCTCGTCGTAAATGAGATTCCAAATTTAATTGCCGTAGCAGAAATTCCTTTGAAATGAGTCTTTGAATTCCTATTAAAATCGGCAATTTCTTTTTGTCTCAAATCATATTCAGAACTTTTTCTGATTTTTTCAAAGAGTTCCGGTAAAACATTGTCAGTGATCGCCTGACCGTAATGGGTTTTGTCTCCGGCCTTATAAACATTCAATTGTCGTATATCAAAAGCATCCTTTTTTAAAAAAGTTGCAATTTCTTCAATAATATTTTCGATGCTGAGCATACCTTTGGGTCCGCCGAAACCACGAAAGGCCGTGTTAGAAGCGGTGTTGGTCTTGCAGACCTGACCACTCACAAACATGTTTGCAATATTATAGGCGTTATCACTATGAAGCATGGCCCGCTCCATAATTGCCGTCGAAAGATCTGCATAGGCACCGGCATCAGAATACAATTCAATTTTCAAAGCTTCAATCAAACCATTGTTATCAAAGCCCACTTCATATTCATTTTGAAACGGATTTCTCTTTCCAGTAATCTGCATGTCGTCGTCTTTTGTCAGAATCAATCGCGCCGGCCGATTTAATTTTTTTGCGACTAACGCTGCATAAACGGCAAAAGGCCCGGCCTGAGACTCTTTCCCCCCGAAAGCGCCGCCCATTCGTTTAACCACACAGACAACCTGATGAAACTTTAGATTTAGCGCTTCCGCCACCATGTGCTGCACTTCGCTTGGGTGTTGCGAAGATGAATGAACTTCTATAAGCCCAGCTTCTTTCGGATAAGCAATGCAAGCCTGAGATTCTAAATAAAAATGATCCTGTCCCTGCATTGAAATTGTTCCGCTGATCCTGTTAGGCGTTTCTCGCAATGCTTTAAGATAGTCTCCCTTTTGAATACTTCGCAACGGGCCGATGAACTGTTTTTTTTCTCTGGCCTTGGCAATTGTCAGAACCGGCTCAATCTCCTCAATTTCAACGCGAATTTTTTTCTTAGCTGATAACAGAGCTTCACGTTTTTCCGTTGCAATAATAGCTATGGGTTCTCCGGCGTACTGTATCAGGTCATCTGCCAAATAAGGTTGGTCGTGAAAAATTGTACCCCATCTGTTCAAATGAAGATCTTTTGCAACATAAATGTCAATCACCCCATCGACTAACAGGGCTTCGCTTAAATCAATCTTCTTTATTTTTCCATGCGCCACCGAACTATAAAAGACATCAACAAAAACTTCATTCGCCATCAAAGTGCGGTCATCAATGTATTCAGCCGTACCGGTCACATGCGCAAGTGCTGATTCGTGATTAATTTTTATTTTCGAATGTGAACTTGTCATAAACTGAAATGCTCATCGGTAAATTTTTCAAATAAATTGCCTGCCAATATTTTACGAAATTCCGCAGTTCCGCGGCTGTCTGAAAGCGGCTTAATCGAGTCAGTAATCCAATTCTTAATTTCTGCTACGGAATTCTTATTCAACTCTTTGCCTTCAATACGGGTTTCAATCTCACTCAATCTTAGTGTGGTTGCCGCCACTCCGCCGTAAGCCATTCGTGCTTTTTCGATTTTACTGCCATTCATTGTAAAGTTAAAACTGGCATTCACAGTAGAGATATCAAGATCCCGTCGTTGTGAAATTTTGTAATTTTCGATTTTCTGTTTTTGATCCGGCACTCGAAATCGAATCCGCGTTACGATCTCATCCTTCTGAAGATTCAGCTTCTTATACCCCAAATAGAAATCACTGAGATTTATAGTACGGCGTACATTTGGTGACGCCAGTTCGATTTCGGTGTCGAGGGCCATAAGTACTGGTGTCAGGTCGGCTATGGGTGAGCCATTTGCGAGATTTCCTATGACAGTTCCGGCATTTTTTATTTGTGGAGAGGCAAAAATGTTTAGAAAATGATTCAAAGACGGAATTTTATCCTCTATTAGCGTCTGCATTTCACTTAAAGTGACCCGGCTGCCGATAGAGACCTCGTTGTTTTCAATTCGATGATCATAGAGCTCTGCAATTAAATGCAGACTCAATATTTTCTTTGGCTCTAAGTGCCCCTTATTAAACTGCACTCCCAAGTCGGTTGAACCTGAAAAAATGATCACCTCAGAATGTTGATTCTTATAATTAGTAGCCTCTGCAACAGTTGTCGGAGCAAAAAACTCAAGATCTCCTGCAGAAATTAAAATACTTTCCTGCATTTGCTCCGTAAAAGATTTTGGTGGAAATTTATCTTTTAGGTAAACATGTTTTTTAATATCCACATCAAGGGCCGCCTTTAGAATCGGACTGTAACCGGTACAGCGGCAGAGATTACCCGTTAGATAGTTCTTGGCATTCTGTTCGGTGGGCTTGGTTTTATGTTCATGCATATTGGCAATCGACATAACGAAACCAGGCGTGCAAAAACCGCATTGGCCGCCGAAGTTGCGCACCATTGAACACTGCACTTCACTTAAATCTTCATTTTTGGCAGTCATGCCTTCAACACTGACGAGATTGGCCCCGTCCATTGCAAAGGTCATCGCTATGCACGAGTTAATGCTCTGGTAGGCGCTCGCTTCAGTTTTTTGAGGACGCCATTTTGATGACATTATCGTGCAGGCGCCGCAATCTCCTTCGGCACACACAACTTTTGTACCCGTCAATCCGCAATTGTAACGCAAAAAACTACTCAAGGTCAAAAAAGCTTCCGCTCCGCGAACTTCTTTTTTAAAACCATTCAGATAGAACGAAATTGAATCCCGCATTTTTTAAAAACCTCAGTAACTTATTTTTTGGGTTGAAAGGCTCCACATATCAAAAACGTGTTGCGCTTCCTTATGGAGAAGCTGCCTCGCAGGTATTTTTCTTTGAGTGGGCTCTTTCGGTATTTCATTATAGATCAGGTCATCATCAAAATGAATTCTTGCCGCATCAGTTCTCGTGTTGGCGTAAAAAATTTCTCCGATGCGAGCCCAGTAAATGGCTGATAAGCACATCGGGCAGGGTTCGCAACTGGTAAATATTGAAGCGCCGGTTAAATCAAAATTTTTCAAAGTTCTGCAGGCCGAGCGAATGGCTTCAATTTCAGCATGAGCTGTCGGATCATTGTTGCAGGTAACCAGATTTGTTCCTTCACCGATAATCTGTCCGTTCAGCACAATCACTGCACCGAAGGGGCCGCCTTTTTGTGATGATACGTTTTGTTCAGAAAGTGCAATTGCACGTTTCATAAATTCATCATGGTGCTTATCATTGCTCATATTGAAGAGCTCCTCTTTGTTTGTAATTTCTCACAGTAAGAACTTAAAATCTGGTCAAAAATTCCAACGTCATTGACGACAGTTTTGGCATAGGCTTTAGAAGGTTCAACGTAAAGATCATGCATGGGCTTCACTTGCTTCTGAAATTGTTCATGCACTCCTTCGGCCGTTCGGCCTCGTTCTTTCACATCCCGCTCAAGGCGTCGCTGGTAGCGCAATTCTTCGGGTGTCTGAAAAAATATAAGATCATCAAAAAGATTTCGTACTTCTGCCGAATGAAATATCAGAATTCCGTCAACAATGATAATCTGTCGGGGCTCAACCCGAAGAGTCGTATTTTTGCGCTGATGAGTGGCAAAATCATACATCGGAATATCCGTGGCTTGACCTGCCTTTAAAATTTTTAAGTGCGTTGCCAGCAGCGAGAAATCAATACTGTCGGGATGATCAAAGTTAACCGCGCCGCCATCACGATCGAAATGTCTCGACTGATCAATGTAAAAATTGTCCTGATAGACTATTTCACAGACATTGCGACCACAACTTTTGTTCAGAGCACGGATTAAGGCCTCAGAAAAAAAAGTTTTTCCTGAACCGCTGCCGCCGGCTACTCCCAACAAAAAGGGTTTGCTTGAATGATCGTTTAAATTACTTGGTCTGATAAAGTCGGTCTCCAGCGTCGCCAAGACCCGGCACCAGGTACCCCAGATCATTGATTTCCTTTTCAATATTAATTGTAAATATGTCTACATCCGGATGAAGCATGTGAATTTTTTCAATTGCAAAATCGCTGCATAAAATGGTCAGAATTTTAATGCGGTTCACTTCGTAACTTTTAAGTCGATCAATAGCTGCAATCATTGTATCGGCGGTCGAAACAAGAGGATCGCATAAAATCGCCACTTTACCTTTAATGTCAGAGGGCATTTTAAAATAATACTCAACGGTATTGTGAATAAATTTATCGCGGTAAATTCCGATAAAACCGGCCGAAGCAAATGGAATCATCGAAAGCACGGCATCGAGCATGCCATTTCCCGCACGCAACACTGAAACCACAACCGGTGCATTTGTAATTCGTTGAACTTTGGTCGGAGCAATTGGTGTTTCAACCATAACTTCACGCATCTCAGTCCAATCACGCATCACTTCGTGAGCCAATATTCGACTGATCTCTTTGACCAATTCACGGAACTCCGAAGAGCCGGTGCTTCTATCGCGCAGGTAACCCAATTTATGTTTCAGCAGCGGGTGGTCAATAACGTAAACTTTTCCTGACATAGTATCCTCATTCCAAAAAATCTTGGGTTAATTTATTTAAAAAACTGTACCATCGCTGATAATATTTAGTGGAGGCGTTCCATCACTTCGTATTTCCTGAGCCAGGTAACGTCCGGCCCACCAGGTGCCGCCCTCAAGAACTTTTGCCAAAGGAAACTCCTGCGGAGACTTTCCGAGAGCCTTCTGAATTTCAGCACCAATTAAATCCAGCATCAGAACTGTCAGCGCCCGCCACTCAATAATAAGCTCAGAGTCCGGCGCCCAGTTTTTCGCTAGATCTTCCGGATTACGCAAAGTGAGCAAACCTGAATCAATCATTAGGCCGCCATTACGGTATTCGGCAAGTCCGGTCAGGCCTTCAACACCCGTCACTTTAAAACCGGCTTCAACGATCGGCTCAATTAGCGAGTAAGTCATCCACTGCGATAATTTATGAATGGGCACTAAAGATTCAAAACTACCGACGCTACCCAATCCCGCGTGCATCCACACGTCGCCCAAATTTACATTTCTAGCAGAAATTCGTCCGGGCCAAATCATACCGAAACCCGCCAGCACGGCCTGAAGAATTTCTGTAGCCGGAATTGTTTCTCCGCATTTTTTAAATAAGTAATCAAGAATATTGCCCGGTCTCCCGCCGCCGAAAATAGTTTTATTTTCCATGGCGCGGCCCAAATTGTTCAGCAATTGCACTCGTCCTGCAACTCCGACCAGCGGATTTTCATTGCTAACTTGAAAATGTTTTTTCAAGTCGCCTTCGGTCACTGAAGTTAAGCCTTCCTGATCGGCCATCATTGATTTTTTATCCGAATACATTGCGCCAGAACAGAACATGTGAAAGCTAGCAACGCCCAAGCCTTCAGAGCGAGAATAGTTTTGCTTCGAATGCTCTTCAAAATAAGACCATTGGGCTCCGGCGCCGGCGTCAAGCAACACTGATGTAATAACCAAGTCAAGCTTTGACCTGGCCTTTTCAACTGCATCAATTCTTTCAAAAAGTGCGTCGAACATCAATGCGCGGTCGTTTCCACCTGCCCTGAAGTGACCCCAGCGTGAATGAAAGGGAATATTTAAATCCGGGTATTTTTTTTGTATAACCTGCAGCACATAATCAACTGTCCATTTTAATTTTTCGGGATGGTATTCAAAATGTGTTTTTCCAGATAGAGCCAAATTAAAAATGCCGTTTGCGCGCTCGCGAATGGCCTCGGGCTGCAGAAGATAACTGATTTGTTCAGAGCTCAAATTAACTGAATTTCCGGTTGCGCCCACGCTTACTCCTGTATTGCTCGACCCTTAACTTTTTTCAGATCATCGACTGTTTTTTTAGGTTCTTTTGAAAAATATCCTGCGGCTTTTTTTGCTTCCATTTCCACTTGAGCATCCTGTGGAATGAGATCGTCCGGAATCGAAACTCGATTTACAACTTCAATACCGCTCTTAACTATTGAGTCGTATTTCATGTTGCTCATTGAATGCAGATTATGAATTTTAGTAATTCCGAATAGATGCAGACAGTCGGGCATAAATTCCTGAAAGCGGGCATCTTCAGTTCCGGCTACACATTCAGTGCGGTGAAAATAGGTGGCTGCGGTGTCTCCGCCCTCTTGTCGCTTACGGGCATTGTAAACGAGAAACTTGGTAACCTCCCCGAGCGCACGGCCTTCTTTTCGATAGTAAATAATAATACCTACTCCGCCTCTTTGCGCTGTGCGGGCCGCATCTTCAATTCCGTACATCAAATAAGGACGACAGGTGCAGATATCCGATCCGAAAACATCTGAACCATTGCATTCATCGTGAACCCGGCAGGTCAGCTCGACCTCAGGTTTAGCCAGGTCTGAGGCTTCACCGAAAATATAAGCCGTTGAACTTCCGATAGGGGGAAGCCACACTTTCAGATCGGGGCGCGTGATAAATTCGGGATACATCCCGCCGGTTTCCTGAAAAAGTGTACTTCTTAAAAATCCTTCTTCAACTCCGAGGCGTTCCGCAATTCCCGGCAAATACCAAACGGGGTCGATGGCTACTTTTGTTACGCGCACGTCACCGTTTTCTTTGATAATTTTTCCGTCGATTTTTAAACGACCGAGTTCAATAGCTTCATTCAATTCGGGAATTTGCAAATGCGCCTGAGTGACTGAAATCGTCGGTCTGATGTCGTAGCCTTGGTCAAACAATGTCTTAAAATGCACCTGAGGATCCAGCCCCCAAGGGTCAACGGTGACCATTTTCAGCGGATCTTTCCATTGAGGGTAAGGACCGATCTGCACCGGGCTCTGAGTGTTGTTTAAATCTGGCCGATGAAGCGACGGAAACTTTCCGCTCGCCACCGAAATCGCTCGATAAACGGTGTAACTTCCGCTGTGCGCGCCGATGGCGTTTCTATTTTTATGATTGGTGTGCGAAGCCACTACCGGTCCGCGATCAAGGGCTTCAGCGGCACCCCACTTCACCGGAATATTTTCTTTGAATTTCAGATTGGCCTGTGAGGCTAAAATAATATGCGGTGAACGTTTATTTTTAAGTAACATAAAGAATTCCTTTTTTAAGACATCCAGTTCGAATCACTCTGAACTTCCCATTTAGTTGTTATTTTTTTTACATTCGACCACAGATCTAAACTGTGATGACCGGTAATATCGCCCTGCCCGAATTTTGAAGCATTTGTTCCACCGAAAGAAAATGGTTCGCGAGGTACTGGCACTCCGATATTAATACCCACCATTCCGGTTGAGGCCTCGCGGGCCACTCGGTCCGCCAGAGGTCCGCTCGAAGTGAAGACACTACACGCATTTCCATACTCAACTGAATTTTCAATTCGCATGGCTTCAGATAAATCTTTACAGCGAATTATACTCAGTATTGGGCCGAACAATTCGATTGATGCTGCTTCAGAACCCGCCTCGACCCCGTCAAAAATTGTCGGGCCGAGCCAATTGCCTTCATCAAAACCTTTGGGCATAGCCGTTTTTCGCCCATCCAGTAAAATTTTTGCACCGGTCTTTTCAATTCGCGAAATGGCTTCCGTTAAATATTCTTTTTGGGCCTTAGTAATCAAGGCGCCCATATCGCGTCCCAATTCAAGAGAGGAAGCTCTCTGAACAATTTTTTGAATATGTTGGTCAACATTTCCCACGGCCAGTAAAACCGAAGCCGCCATACAGCGCTGACCGGCGCAGCCGGTGAATGAATCAGAAATACCGAGGCCACTGAGTTCTTGGTTGGCATCAGGGAGCAACACGATGTGATTTTTTGCTCCACCAAGTGCCAAAACTCTCTTTCCGAGGTGAGTTCCACGCTGGTAAACGAGCTTTGCAATTTTTGTTGAACCGACGAAGCCCACGGCTTTGACTAATGGGTGGTCGATAATGCTTTCTACTGTAAACCCTCCACCATGCAAAACCGTAAAAACACCTTTCGGCAGCCCGGCTTCAAGCAATGCGTTTGCAATTTTTACAGCTGTTAGCGGCGTTTTTTCAGAAGGTTTCCAAACATAGGCATTTCCCAGCGCCAGACAAATCGGAATAGTCCACATGGGCACCATCGCAGGAAAATTAAAAGGTGTTATGTTCGCTACGACACCGAGAGCTTCGCGGCGGTACTCGCACGTGACTCCTCGAGATACTTCAACTTTACCACCTAGATCCAGATTCTGAATTGAAAGCGCAAACTCAAGAACCTCAATACCCTTCATAAGACCGGCTTTTGCTTCTGAAAAGGTTTTTCCGCATTCGGCACTTTTAAGATGTGCAATCTGATCAATATCGCGAATTAAAATGTTTCTAAAATTGTAAAGAATCTGGCTGCGCTCTTTAATCGGAGACTTACCCCAGCTAACCTGAGCATCGGCGGCCGCGCGGATTGCAATTTCTATCTGATTCTGTGAGGGTATCGAAAACTGTCCGATTTTTTTGCCGTTATAGGGAGAAAAAACGTCCGGGCTACCGGCATCGCCCTTGATCCATTCACCATTGATCAGATTATGGCTGATCACAGGTTCGATCGGTAAAACTGTCTGCATAGGAAGTCTCCTCAGGTAAAATCAAAAAGTAAGAATAGAACAAAGACTTTACATATCAAGAAACATAGCTTGCTGGTGCATGGTGTTATGCTGTAATTTCCCCTAAACCATTTAAGGATATTACCCGCATGTCAGATCCAGAATCAGCAGACCCAGGCAACCAAAGCGCCACTCCCCAAATCGGCGAGTTCGCTACTCTCAGAGTGGCTTCAATTGAACCGGTTGGGGCATTTTTAGACTGGGGACTTCCAAAAGATTTATTTCTGCCATTTCGCGAACAAATCCGCGATGTTCAGGTCGGCGAAGAAATTATCGTTTACATCTACGTCGACAATACCGGACGCACAGCCTCTTCGATGCGGCTTGAAAAATTCTTAGATAAGGACACCGGCGTTTACGCTATTGAGCAAAAAGTTGAGTTGCTTATTTTTGGTCAGACCGATCTCGGTTTCAAAGCTATCATTAACGGTAAACATCTAGGAATACTTTATAAAAACGAAGTTTTTCAGGACATCCGTTATGCTGACCAAACAGCTGGTTACATAAAAAAAATTCGTGAAGACGGAAAGATCGATTTGATACTTCAGCCTTTCGGCAGTAAGGGCGCCGGAGATTTAGGTGAAAAAATCATTGAGCTTCTTAAAGAAAAAGGCGGCTTTCTGCCTCTGACCGACAAAACTCCACCCGACACAATTTATGAAATGTTCGGCGTGAGCAAGAAGAAATACAAGATGGCTCTTGGTGGAATCTATCGTAAAAAATTAATAACAATTGAAACTGACGGCATTAAACTCGCAGCCACTACTCAATCTTAATTAATTCAAGTTTGTACTCCCGATTTTTATTTTCAAGACCACTCTGCTCAGATTGCTTACTTCGGATTGAGTGCTCTAAATTCTGGCGCTCGCGGTTCAGTTCATTCAGTCTCTGCAATAATTTTTCATCTTTTGCGGAAATATATTGATAACGTTGTAACTCACTGGCCTTAAATCTCAATTCTGACTGCAAACTTGAAATTTCATGATCAAGGCGTGTAATCGTCTTCTGGTTCTCATCGATATTCGTTTCAATAAACCGTTTTCGTCCACGGTTGAACTCCGGCATAAAGCTGCGCTCAAGATCAGCCGGACAAATTTTATTATAAGGCTTTCCCTTCGCGCCAGCAGAAAAACCATTGGTTTTCTGACAGTAATCAATCACTCCGAGGCTGTGTTTTGCAGTGAGTAAACTCAGGCCTTGGCCGGTGCACATTTCAGTTGAAAAAAAGTTTCCGTTCTTGCCGTTCTGATACGCGGTTTCGGGCTGACAGTATTTTTCTAGGCCGCTTTTAAAACCCCGATCAAGAGCCGACTCGCCCACATTGGCCTCGGCATTATTACATTCTGAAATAAATTGATCTCCAGTGAGCCTACGGCCTTCCAGAGCCACTCTCTGACCGTAGTCAAACCAGTTCGTTGATTCACAAGTTTTACGTTGAAAATATGAAGCACAGCCTACCAGACTCAGAGCCGCTAAAAGTAATTTAAAAGTTTTCATAAGCAAATAGCTTTATCTTTAAATAGAAACTAGTCAAATACTATGCTTTAAAGACTTGCATCTTTTCCTCGACAAATTTGCCGTCTAATTCATGGGATATCAGCTCACTATTGAATAACTGACGCTCCAGGCGATTGACGATTAATTTTTTTATCGAAATCCAGATAATTAGCAAAATAAAGAACCCGAGCCAGCTCAGAATAACGCCCACCAGACAAAACAGAATATAAGTCGTTCGTGCTTTTTGTATTTCATTTTCTTCCGAAACGTCCGAAAAGGTTTCAGTGTCGCCCTCTAGATCATTCCATCGCAAGTTAATCTTTTTCAGGTTTTTCTGCAAAAGAAGATAATTTTTCGATTTATATTTTGAAAGTTGCAAAAAGATCAAGAGACCGCCGGTCATTAAAGAAACCAGCGAACCCAAAACAAATATAAAAAAAAGTTCAGGCATAACTTAGATTTAATTCTAAATTAAAAAGTTTCAAATACGGCTGCCGTCGCGCCACAAAGATCGGCGTTATTTAACATAAAATCCCGCTGCGCTTTCAGGTCTCCCGAAGTCACGATGAAAGTCTGCGGATTGCACTGGCTTTCAGTCACAATGGCCATTATTGCCTTCTGTTCTTTCGGCGTTGAACGCAATGACCAGATCAGTTTTATATTCAGCCAATCTTTCACAAATTCACAGACAAACTCTTTATTTGGAGGAACGTAGCCACTCGGAGTTGAATCGCTCTTTTTCAAGTTTTCCTTACCGCTTACAGATAAAAGGTGAAACGAATTTCCGAGATAGTTTGCGTAAAGACATCGTTTTTTAAAGTCCCATTCGTGCGCACCGGTCATGTAAGCATTTTTAAGAGCAACAACATGATCAATCTGAATGTCCTTCGCATTGGTATGAAGCCTTGCTGTATAGTGGTCGTTCCAAGTTCCGGTATCAACGGTGCATCCATTGGGCGCATAAGAAACATTTGTCGACGAATCGCGAACCAGAACTTTTCCTCTGGTGTTTAAACAGGTTCCGTCTGTCGTATCTCTTAGCCATCCGCCAAACTGAGAATCGCGATTATATGGAACGGCCGGCATCGGAAATTTTTCATTAATATGATCGAAGACCAATAAATTTATAAACTGCAACCTGGGATCTTCTTTGACCCGATAGTAGTCAGGATAATTAAAATCTTCGTCACTTTTGAAAATCCCGACCTGGGTTAAATCTGCAAAGGCATTACTCGTTATTAAAAATATAATAGATAAAACTAACTTCTTCATTGGACCCCTCCGTGAATCTTAGTTAAAGTTTGTCGATGCACTCATTTCACCTTGACCACCTAGACTTTAGCAAGCAATAAATTATCAGTTTTATGTTAAGTACTATTCAAAAAACGCATAAAGATAGGTATAGAAAAGTGTTCTGTGAACAGGAATTCTACATTTGCCACCAAGCTCTCCTTAAATTGTGGAAAACCCGTTTTGAAAACTTACCCAATGTGGAAAAGGTTCAAGCCTGGGTGATTGCGTTGAGTTGTTTGCGGCGCCCCGAAGATTGGTACGGCGGAAAGCGCCAGAAAACATTTTTGAACGAGACTAAAAAAAATCCACACTCGTTGAGTATCGGGCAACTTTTCGAGAATTCTCCAGTTAAAATTCCACCGAAGCTGCCTCGAGATATGAACCTACTTGAGTTCATTAATGTCTGCAAAATTAAGGCGTTTCCCGAATCCTGCAATCGCAGCCTTTGTTTTATAACTGACCAAACTTACCCGGTGATCATTTCAGAAACGATTCCTACTCCTCAGCAGTTACTTAAAATTCAAATTTCCGGCAAGCGCATCATAACAATAAATGAAGATTGTGAAAATTGGCCGACAAATTACTATTCCGATCGGGACTTTCTCGGGTTTGTTATGCATGACCTCATCCATGCAGATCATTTTTTCTCAGACCCAGAACACCGAGACGGCCAGCTCGGCTTTTTCAGGTTTATTGAAAAGATTCTTTCAGACGATGAATTAAATAAGTTGTTGTTTCGGAACTCGTTCCGAACCGGTTTCGAATATATTATTTCAGATATGAACTCACATCCGGTTCACTTATTTCAGACGCTTCACGCATTGTTATTTACTGAAAGCAACGACGACCCGAAAGCCCGAAATTGCTGGAAGAACTGGGTCCAGAAGTCAGCTCTTTCCGAAGAAGAAGCTCAATCTATCCTTTTTGTAAACTCGACCTTTTTCAACATCGAGCATGCGCGAAATATTGAATTATTAAGTATCAGGCTAGGTAAACAAAATTCAACCTAGTCAAATAAAAAAAATTAAGTTAACATTCTCAATATGCCTTATCTCATTGCAATAGAATCTGACCCAAAATCACATAAAGAAATTAAAGAAAGTTGGGCCGAAGTATCCAAAGAATTAGGTCATGAAGTTCTGTTGTTCAGATCTTTGACCGAGTTTGCTACTGAATTTGCAAAGCCCGACAATATTAATAAAGTTTTATTACTTATACTACTTAATATCGACGAATTAAATAAGGTCGATCCCGCAAAACATATTCAGGAAATAAAAACAAAATATAAATGCGAAATTCTGCTTTCAATTTTTGAAGATCCTCTGAAACCCGTGAAGAAAAGCCAAGAACTTCCGGTACGAAATATTATCTATAAGCCATTTGATTTAACCATTTTAAAAGAGCATACGCGAATTGCACTGTTTCACGGTCAGCGGGTACGCACGCAATTCGTTCATTCCACTCAGGTAAATGCCGAGATTGAAGCCATTAAAAAATTTAAAATTACTCAGATAGCTGAGTTCGGCTGTAAAATCGAAAAAAAATATACTCTCGAAAAAAATCGGGCTTATAAATTTTACCACCCGCTTTTTTCGAATAAGAAACAGCAGAACATCTGGGCCCGAATGGTCAGCGAAACAGACACTGAATACGAACTCTTCTTTTGCTATATGCCCACTGTGGTGCTCAGTCAGATTCGACGTAAAGTCGCTACCTCGACGGCAAAGGTAAAGTATCCGATCTGGACTGGCAGCGAGGTCAACGATCAGTTTCAATTGAAAGTCTTATTGCAGTTTTCAGATGAGCCAACGGTAAAATCCATTGAAGACCTTTTAGGACGAAACTTTAAGAACATTACTTTTCTGACGTCAAAAGATATTGATCCGAAACAAAAAATGACAATCGACGCGGTCATTACCGACGTTGAGTACGATGCCAAACTTCTCGAGAACCAATTCTCAAAACCTCCGGTAATTATTCATGCCTATGAAAAGGATATTTCACGCGCTGAGCTAGTGGCACGTTTTGAAATTGAATCGATTCGGATTGAAAAGCCTGTCGATAAAGCTTTTCTTGTTAAAATTTTCAAAATTTTATTTCCAGCGCTATTGGGAAGAGAAGAAATTCAAAGATTAACTGTAGTCATGAATGAAAGCATTTCTTTGTCTGAAGTCATCAAAATTCAGGAGTTCTCTGAAGCGGCTATTTTATTTTCGAGCACGATTAAATATGATCTCGATCAAATGGTTGAAATTGCGATGCCTCAAGAAGACGAAGCCAACCTTCATGAAATGAATGCCAAAATTCACTTTGTAGCGCCGAATTTTAATAATGAAAAAGAAAAACTCTTTCAGCAGCAGTTTGTATTATTCGGAATGAAAGATGAATACTTAAAAATTATCAGGCTCTGGGCGCTTCAGAAATACATCGAACGCAAGAAATAAGACAAAAAAAACCGGAGATTGATTTCTCAACCTCCGGCCAAATAAAAACACGATTATTGAGTGGCTTCTTTTTTCATGAGATCCTCAATCTTTAATCCCACGTTGCTTCCCGAGGCAAAAACAGTTCCAATTTTGCCCTTAGAAAAGTGTTCGGTTGCCATTGTGTAGGCCTTTGCTGGCAAAGCCACGTACTTAACCTGCGTTACCATTCTAGCTGCGTTCTTCAGATAAAAGCCCACAAATTCATTAACTTCAGGTTTTTTCGAAGACGCTTGATTGACATAAATAAACAAGGGTCTTGAAAGCGGAAAGTAAGTGCCGTTTTCGACAGTTTCTTTAGATGGCAATACGGCATTTTTCGTAGGGGCTTTTTCTCCACCGATAATTGCCAGGGCTTTTAAAGTCTTTTTGTTCTCTTCGTAATAAGACATTGGCAGATAACCGATTGCGTTCTTGTCGCCCGCAATACCTTTTACCAAAGTATTATCATCTTCAGACGCGGTGTAATCACCACGAGACGATTTAGCTTTACCTACGATGGCTTCAGTAAAGTAATCGAAGGTGCCAGAGTCTGAACCGGCTCCAAAAAGTTTAAAGGCAGCGTCGGGCCACTTCGAATTAATCTGATTCCATTTTGTAACCGTGCTCATTGCTGAGGGCTCCCACATTTTCTTCAGCTCTTCAGCTGAAATTTCTTTTAACCAGGTGTTTTTAATATTAACGGCAACGACGGTTCCTTCGTAAGCGATCGGTAACTCAAAATATTGAATTCCGGCTTTTTTGCAGTCTTCCATTTCGCTTTTACTTATCGGGCGAGAGGCATCCTGAACATCTGTTTCACCACGGCAGAACTTTTTAAAACCGCCACCGGTGCCTGAAATTCCTACAGTTACTTTGATCGCATTCTTTTTCTCGTTCTGAAATTCTTCTGCTACAGCTTCGGTGATGGGGTAAACGGTACTTGATCCATCTATCTTAATAGTGCTTTGTGCTTTCGCTTGTAAACTGATCAATGACAACGCCAACATGAGTATTTTCATAAAGATCTCCCTTTTTATAAGGCCATAATCAAATAAGACTGACCAATAGTCCTGTTAGGTTTAGGTTAAGACGCAACGCTGAATGTTAACCAACTTTTTTTGTGAAAAGTTTAACTGAGGAGAGATTTTATGGCTGTTAATACTTCAATACCCGGCTGGATGACTTTTAGAGAGCTCGATGTGATTGAACTTTTAGCGGCACAGGTTCCAGAAAATGGACTTGTAGTCGAAGTAGGATGCTTTCTTGGGCGATCCGCGTGGGCCTGGAGCCAGTCAATTCCCCAATCAGCCCGGCTTGTTTGCATAGATCCGTGGTACATGGGTTATGAAAATTATGGAAAAGTGTACTTTGAGGAACTCGAACCAAAATTTCCACGACTCCACGGTGAAGGATCATTTGATAGCTTGCAGGAATTTAAGGCCAACATGAAAGACTGTTCAAATCTCGAAATCATTCAAGCTATCTCACCTCAGGGTATTAAGTGGGACGGCCGCAAAATTGATGCACTTTTTTTAGATGGCGATCATTCTCTTCAATCCATGCTAGAAAATTTTGAATTTTGGCTTCCGCATATGCAAAACACGGGAATTATCTGCGGTCACGACTATCGAGGTCCGTTTCGCGGAGTGGTTGAATCTGTAAATCAGGTTGCCTCCCGCCTGAAAAAAGAGGTTAAGGTATTTGAGAGAACGTCGATCTGGCAAATCCTCTGAGCTCAGATTAAGACGCGGTCTGTAATTTTAGGCGCAGTCTGTTTATTAAGAATGCAAAATGTTCAGAAATGAGGCCTAAATCGGCCCTGCCATTGACACAATATCCGCTCTCAATTAAAAAATACCTTCCAGAAACCGTGGTGGGGTAGCTCAGCTGGTTAGAGCAATGGAATCATAATCCATAGGTCGCCGGTTCAAGTCCGGCTCTCACTACCAATTTTTTCCTTTAATTTGGAGCGCCCTTTTGAAGCTAGATTTTTCATCTCTTGAAAGCGCAACCAACCAGCTGGAAAAAGCACTCACCTACGCAACCTCAGATCTAGCAAAAGATATCAACTTATTTGAACAGTTCAGAAACTCAACCGTGCAATGCTTTGAATATACTTATGAACTTGCATGGAAGTACCTACAGAGAAAACTTGAACAAGTTCACCCAAATCCCCAAATTGTAGATGAGTATGAGTTTAAAGACTTAATCCGCGAAGGCGCGCAACGCGGTTATGTCAAAACCCCTGAGCTTTGGTTTGAGTTCAGAAGATTAAGAAATATTTCGTCGCACGCCTATGACAAGCTGAAAGCTGAACAAGTCTATTTGAAAGCTCAGGATCTGCTGATTGAAGCTCAATTTCTTTTAGCCGCAATCAGCAGATAACAATCGGATGAAGCATATAAGTATTGATGAAAATCAAAAAAAAATAGTCTTAAGTATCTTAAAAAAATATTTTAAAGATGAAAAATATTTTGTTTTTGGATCAAGAGCCAATAATAAAAAATTAAAGGCCTTTTCTGATTTGGATATTGCTATTCAAAGCACCGGCAAACTTGACGTTTCCGACGTGACCAAAGCTTTAGAAGAACTTTCTTCTTCTGATTTACCTTTTAAGGTTGATCTTGTTGATCTTAGTTCAATTTCTGAAGAGTTCCGACTCAACATTCAAGCTGAACTAGTTGAATTTAGCTAACTCATTCAGAAGACTAATGGCATCTGGGCATTTACAAATTGAAGATGATCTGAAAGCTTTGATTTCCCCTCGAAGCTAGTGAGAAAGCTGATTTAGGTGAAATATTTTCGTCAATTTAAAGCCCAATTAAGCTGATGTTTGTCATAGGTAAAACCTTATCGGGTCATTTTTTACATTTCGCCAAAGACTGACCTAAAATGAATTCATTTTGACCAAGCGGTACAAAGTATCGGACATCATAAAGCTGTTGCGAACTCTTACAGTAAATCACCAGATACTGACTTTGATATATATCCTTCCGGCTACCACAGCTGGCAAACGTAAAATCTTCAGATGCCGGCAATTCCGCATACCAGAACAGACTATTCGATGACTCTTCAATTTTTGCAGGGAATCGGGCGGTTTTCCGACATGTCTGATCAGTAGTTACCATCCCAGGGTAAGGTGCCGAACGTGGCTCAAAGAGCATCTTGAGTTGGGTTAGCTTGTTTCTTAAGAGTTTTTTTGCGTCCTGCTCGCTAAATTTTTCGCGCGTCAGAATAAGAATACTGCCACTTGGGGTTTTGAACTTCCCGTTATTCACAGAGGTAAAAGTTTCAACTTTCAAATTCGGCGAAAAATCGAGCTCTTTGAGTTCCAATGCGTCAGCTAAGCCGAAACTACTTATAAAAAATATTAGAAATTCAATCCGCATCAAAAAAGTAAATCACAAAAAAATATAATTTTATAGCCTTTGGACTACATTTTGTTATTTTTGAGAAATTCTGACAGGTCATATTGCTTTATCTGCTGGATATCGGCAGGTTTATCCGTCTTCCGATCGATCTCTGGATTTAACATTTTTCTTACGACGTGTCCGGACCTATCGGTCAGGATAGTCATTTGGCCCTGAACGGAATCATTATGACTTATAAGAAAACCTTCCGCAGTCTCCTGAGCGCTCCCCCCCCACAGAGAAAAACCAACAATAGCTTCACCCCCTGGGATTTTCAGGTCTTCCGGAAAAATCAATTCGGATTTTCGGACGATCGGATCATATTTAAAAACCGTCGCCCGACGCCCGGTGCCGACTTCATGCTGCCCTCGATAAAACAGAACTTTACCGTCCCTTTGGACTTGCACATCGTGTAAGGAATTCTTGCCCTCAAAGAGTCTTTCTTCGAGCACAATATTCAGGCTTCTATCGACAAGAATCACGTAGGGCCTAAACGCATCATTAATAATATAGTTGTCTTTATTAAACTCAGGCCTGACATTTTCAGTCGGGTTTTCGGGAATATCATAAAACGAATTAAAGTGCACCGGAGACTCACCCTTATAAAACAGCTTTTCCGAAAAGGCTTTTGAGCCCGAATTAAAAAAATCAAACGAACTCTTTTCAGCAAGAGCTTTTCCGGTATTAATATCCAGAATTATGAATTTATCATATTTGTGATTTTTGCCATCCTCAACCCTATCTTCGCTGCTTATTACGAGTAGCTTTTTTTTATCCTGCGACAGATTCATTTGGTGATGTACGTAATACTCACGCTCCCAGAGGATGCTACCAATTGCCGAATACTTGGTTACAAACATTTTCTGCTTTTTGTCATGCGAAAGAATAAAGGAGCCATCATCGAGAAAAACACCACACCGACCCGCAAAGCGTTTAACGACATGTAAATCTTTGTCGTAAATTGTAGCGCCTGAAACATAATGTAGCTCTTGTTGTTTCGATGCCGGCACCCACGCGGGCTGCATGCCGCTAAAGTAGAACAGCGATACGATCACTCCAATGACAAATAAAAAACCGCCCATTTCGACCCAATTAGACACCACGGTACGGCCTATCGACAATAAAATTCCAAATACTTGACACATACCCCCCTGTAGTATATTCAAAGGCCAAGTTGAGGGCATCGAGCGCATGATTGTTGAAAAAAGATATTGTCCTGTTATTAAAAGGGCAAGACGCATGAACTTACTGGTTTTTACAAATAATGAAAATTAGATTTAAATTCACAACTGAACAATTAGAACTACTTTTGGCATTCGAAGAAGCTCGTGGTCTTGCAGACCTTTCTGAAGTTTTGCATAAAGATCCATCTGTTGTTTCACGAAATCTGCAAAGACTATTCGAAATTGCCCCCGTCCTAAAAAAAGAAGACCGCAAGTGGCAAATAACCGATCTAGGAAAAGAATTAAACAAAGAAAGCAAAAAGTTTTCAGTAGCCATTCATAATTTATTAGAAACAGATCCAACACCTGCCACTAATACTTTCGATACGAATGATAGTGCTTTAATACTGATTAACACTCAAAAAGTACTCGAAGACCCACCTAACAATACGGAGGTCGTTGAAAACATTAAAAAGATACTTAACCACTGGCGGCAGGAAAAGCGCCAAGTGATTCACGTTCGACATATTTCAAAGAATCCAGAAAGTCTTTTTTTCTCAAAATCGAATTCAGCAGATTTTATTGAAATTTTAAAGCCAACTGGCGATGAGGCAACATTTGAAAAAGAAAAGGCCAGCGTTCTATCAAGCTTAAAAGTTCAAGAATTTTTAAATATTAGAGATCTCCCAAAGCTAGTTCTTGTTGGATTTACTGGTAATGATTGCATCGAGGCTTCGGCGCGAAGTTTAAGTGAACAGGGATTTGAAACATATGTCGTAGCCGATGCTTCAGCCAGTTTAGATATCATTGGTCCAGACGGTGGGCTTCATAAGGCCGAACGTGTTCATAAGTTAGCAATGGCTAACATTCATGCTTACTCAGCAAAGGTCATCAAAACTGAAGTCATTTTCCACTTGCAAAAATAGCAAGTGACCGCTTGCAATCTTTGCGGTTTCCATAACTCAATCTTTCATCTATATAGAAGCAATGGAGGATTTATGAAATTTATTATGACCCTATTTTCTTTAGTTCTTATCAGTCTCGCGGGCTACGCTCAAGATCACTCACATCACCCCAAACACAACATGATCCTAATGGGTGAAAGCCAAGTCTTTGCCTCGCATATTGTCTACAAAGAGCCACATAACTACCAAGTTTTGCTTCAAATTGATTTTGACAAGGTCAGTCTCGACACCTATCTTGCATTCAAAAAATTGCACCCAGAAAATCTATTTATTTTACTTTTAGATCCTATGGAAATTAAGAATATTGCGTCTCAAGATTCTATTAGTGGCACAATCCTTTATGAAAATGCTGACGGCCAAAGAACTCAAATTATTACAAATGTTTTTATTCCTAAAGAAAACTTCAGAATTATTTACTTTGATGAAGTACCACTATCTTTAAAGGTAAACTGAGACCTCAAAAAATATCAAACCAATGTTTTAACTAAAAAGAAAGAATTTAGAGATGATCCCAAAGCTTATTGAGCCATGCTAAAGACGAGGGCTCTTTCGCGATTAATCGCACTGTTTGATGACACGAATACGGGCATCCAGATACCTTTAACGGAACAAGCCCCGAACTCTCGACAAAGTAGTCTGGCAAATATCCTAAAGCTAACCCCGATTGAATCATATTTTCCATCAGTTTAAGCCCACAGACTTTATATTTTATTTGGCGTGGAAACTTATCATCTCGCCATCCATCACTACTTGCGGACTTAACTATTTTTCCTAGAATAGCCGTATCAGGTGAAACGAACGCATGCTGTAAAATTTCTTCA
>JAYVIY010000131.1:0-1750 GCA_043769795.1 Pseudobdellovibrio sp.
CCCATTTTTCTTTTTTGAAGCAGGAATTAGGCATAAATGGTTTTTTTGAAATTCAATCAGCAAATAATTTCCCCTCAGATTGCGGGCTGGCTAGTTCAGCATCCAGTTTTGCGGCGCTCACTAGGGCCGCTTACGAGTATAGTTTAGAAAATTCTAAGCAGAATGTCTTGAGCCCCGAACAGTTAGCTAATTTGTCGCAAAAGGGATCAGGGTCTTCATGTCGGTCATTCTTTACTCCTTGGTCCATCTGGCTAGATTCAGGTGCTGAAAGAATTGATCTGCCACTGAATCATCTTAAACACCAGGTTTTGCTTTGCGATGAAACAGTAAAGAGTGTTTCATCAAGTGAAGCTCATCGCCGAGTGCTGACGTCCGATTTGTTTTCTGGACGCACGCTCCGAGCTGAAGAGCGTTTACAAAAATTCGTAGCCGCCATTCGCAGCGAAAGAAGCGAAGCCTGGAAAGTTGCTTTTGAAATATGCTGGAATGAATTCTGGGATATGCATTTGCTTTTTCATACTTCGATTCCGGCGTTTTTTTACATGAACGAAAAAACACTTTATGCGCTCCAACTGTTACATAATAATTGGATGCAAAATGGGGATGGTCCGCTGATTACAATGGATGCCGGCAGTAATATTCATTTGCTTTACCGCGCTGATCAAAACGAAATCTATAAGAAGGTCATTCAAGACTTTAATTCATTGCTGCCGATTTGGACTGACGAGGGATATCTTGCAAAATGCTAAGCCTCTTTTTCAAGTTGAGGTCCCGGGTAAATGGATTCTCGCCGGAGAACACGCCGTTTTAAGGGGTAGCGAAGCTTTGGTGTTTCCGCTGGAGTCTAAGCATTTAAAACTGATTTATTACGCTTCGGCTAAAGCACTAAAAATATCTATCCACGAGCAAAAAAAACAAGAACTCGAAGTTATAATCTGGTCAGTGCTTGAACGTGCCTTTAAACTTCTTAAAATTGATCGCAGTCAGATTTCGGGCACCCTTGAAATGCATTCATCAATTGTTCTCGGTGGGGGCATGGGTGCTTCGGCAACACTCTGTGTTGCTCTCACAGAGTGGCTGAACTATCTGGGTTATGTGAAGCCCGCAGAAATGTTTACTTTCGCAAGAGATCTTGAAAATTTATTTCACGGTGAAAGCAGCGGAGTCGATGTGGCGGTAACGCTTAATCGAAAGCCCTTGGTTTTTACCCGAGAGCATGGTTTTTCAGAATTGTTGCTCAAAACAAAAAAAAATCTTTATCTTTCCTATTCAGGTGAGCGCGGAGTGACTAAAGACTGCATCGAAAAAGTGAAAACTTTTTCACTCATTCATCCTGAAATTGCGAAAGCCATAGATAGTCAGATGATAGAGGCCGTGAGTGAGTTGAAAGATCTACTTTCAGAGGTTGGTCAGAATAATCCAAGTGTTAAAAGTAGCCACAGCAAATGGATAGCCGCTATCAAAAAATCAAATCAATGCTTTGAACAATGGGGCCTTATCACCGACGTGGTCAGGGAACATCAAAAAATTCTAACCGAGTCAGGGGCTTTGGCTGTTAAATTAACGGGGTCGGGCGGAGGCGGTTATGTATTAAGTTTGTGGGAATCTTCACCGCCAAGTTCGCTTCCTTTTGAAATGATTGCCTGTTTTAACGAGAAATGAGATAAACAAAAGATGCATTCAGTTATCCGAAAACTTGTAATCATTCCGACTTATAATGAGCTAGAAAACATGAAAGCTTTGCTTCCTG
>JAYVIY010000132.1:0-4823 GCA_043769795.1 Pseudobdellovibrio sp.
TGATTTTTCGGCTTCGACGATTTCCAGATCTTTAAACTCAAATTCCATAACTTCCTCCTGAAGTAAGATGAGCGCTGGGCATGGCGCATAGGCTCGTAAGTCCAGTTTGCCATAAAAAACACGCGCTTGAATCAATCTGAAACAAAACTGGACCTTGAGCTAGATTAACTTTCAGCTGAAGATTCCGATAAGAAAGGCGATGGGTGATCAAGCATTAAAATATCAAAGTAAGTCCAATGATATCGACGTGGCCGATCTCGGTAAGCCGGGCACGCTTCGATACAATGTGCTTTCGATGGTGGTTAACGAAGAATATGACCGGGCGATAAAGACTCTCAAAGAATTTATCGAGTCCGATTCTGAATACCCTAATTTCAGAGCTAGAATTGAGAGATATTCGCTTCATGGAGTAGATCTCATTTACGGAATCAGAACCAAGAGAAATTTTCCGGGATTAAGTGCATTAACTAAAACCAAACAGCAAGAGTTGACTGACAAATATAAAGAACATTTCACTGAACTCAGATTTATGATGAAAAAAATCGAGGAGTGCGTAGAAGAATTGCGAATTGGTGACGTTCGCTCGACAAAAATCGTTGTCAAATCTTTTTGGTATTCGATCCTTGTAATATTTGTTGCGGGCTTCTTTCTTGAGGTTATACGGGGTCTTGGATATACCGCTGAAATTGTTTTCACCGATTTTGTCGAAAAAAGCTTAAACTTTCTTTATAACAAATTTTTCTAAACAACCGAAATACTTAAATTATTTCAAAGACGCCTGTCGAAGCATTTCAAGTACGTGACCCCATGGCAATTTTTTACCGTTCATGTAAATCGTTGGAGTGCCTTCGACATTTGCCATTTTTCCTTCTTCAGAGCTTTTCTTAATTGCTTCAAATATTTCGGCTGAATCGGCACAGTCGGACATCTGAGCCGCGCTTAACCCCAAATCTTTTTCAATTTCCGGCAGGAGGGTTTTTGCATCTGACACGCTGAAAATTTTCTCCTGACGTTCAAAGATCCAGTGATGCATATCCCAGCCTTTATGGGCTATTTTTTCTGCGCAAAGGGCGAATCCGGCCAAGAGGCAGCGCGAGTTATCGCCCTTTTGTCCCATGCTCGGGTTGCAGCTGCCGTCGAGAGGAAATGGTTTGTAAATGAAAAGGATGTCAGTTTTTCCTTTTAGAAAAGTTTCAATTGTATTTGAAGCCACCTTGCAATGGGGGCACTTAAAATCAGCAAATTCAACGAGGCTTACTCGTGGATTTTCTACGCCGTTAGATAGGCCTAAACTTTTATCGAAAGTGTATTCTTTTGATGCCGCCCAAATTGCCAGCTTTTCAGGGATTTGTTTTTTAACTTCATCTAGACCATAATTTGACTGAATCATTCCGGAAATAACCCACGAAAAGGCGGGAATACAAAGCAATGCAACCAGGTGAGACTTAAAGTCTTTGAAATAATTTGAAAAGTTAAAGTCTTTGTTGAAGTCTTGGACCAAATTCCAACCAAAAATTAGGTTAATAACTGAAAAAAGATAAGTTCCAGTGCAAAACGGACAAAGCACTTTCAACTGAAAAGCTGACACCGCTCCGGAAACCAATGAGACAAAGACCGAAACAACTAAAAGTGAACGGATGGTCTTTTGAAGATAGGACGTGTTCTCTATCCAATCGAAACGGTAAAAAACGACAAATGCAAGTAAGACCAAATGAAAAACGCCGCCCAGTATTGCGATGGGAATTCCTGCAAACTCAGCAAAACTACTTGTTGCGGCCACATCGCAGTTTATTTTACTGCTGATGGCGCAGAGCGAGTTCCCGCCTAGACCCAACTTCAAGGCATAGTGGTGAACGGTCAGGTAAACAAATAGAGATATTGTAACAAGTAGACTCAGAATAAGCAGATTTGATTTTTTAGTCATAGGTAACATGATTTTATTATTCAAAGACGAAATCAACAATTGTTTTAATAAAACGGATAATTAATAATGAATTCTATGGATTCGACGCGACTGGTTCAAATCAGAAAAGATTTCTATCTCAATATTAAAAAGAGGGTCGAATCGATTTTAGGTCAGGAGACTTCAGAACTGAAATCTTACCGTGACACCTACGATAGGGAGCTCGGCAAACTTTCTTGGCAAGCCATTGATAAGCGGCATTTGTTTTCTAGGCTCAAAACAGCAGATTTTGTAATAGTAGGTGATTTCCATGCCCAAAAGCAGTCAACGAGGGGGTTTTTGAGGCTGATCCGAAAAATGAAGTCGCCTTTAATTCTGGCCTTAGAGTGTTTGTCTGCTAAAGATCAACCGGCAATTGATCTTTACCTTTCTGGGCAGCTGAGCGAAAAAGATTTTCTTTCAAAAGTGGCCTGGAAAAAGAACTGGGGATTTCCCTGGGAAAACTATAAACCCCTTTTTAAGTGGGCTCAGCTTAATAAGGTCAGAATTTTTGGGATCAACGGAGGATCGCAACTAAAAAATCTAAAAGAACGCGACCAAGCTTCAGCTGAGATATTAAAAAAAATCTATCAGCAGAACCGAAAATCAAAAATTTTTATTCAGTACGGTGATTTACACCTGGCCTCGGCTCACTTGCCGCGTGCCATTGCGAAATTGATACCTAAAGCGGATCAATGTGTGATCTATCAAAGCCCTGAAATTCTTTATTTTAAAATTATGGAAAAACAGAAAGAGTTATCTACAGATGTGGTCAGGTTGACTACTGACAAGTGGGCACTTAATGGCTTGCCGCCCTGGATAAAGTGGCAAGATTATCTTTTGTTTCTTGAAAGCGGCTATGACAAAAAAATCAAAGTGCAGGATGTAGACCCAACCGACACAGTAGCCGCAACGGTTGATTTTCTAACCAAATCCTTCGGGCTAAATCTGGATACTTCGTCACTTTCGGTTTATTTTGCTGATGACAACAAGTTCTTTGATGTCATCGAAAAAATTCCTTACGGTCTACGAAATAAAGTGATTGAAAATATTCGAGAAGGACATTCTTTCTATATTCCGGAAGTCGAATGCGGTTTTCTTTCGAGGTATTCGATTAACCATGTTATACGCTTAGCGGCCCAATATATCTACTACAAAGAGGGGTCCTTCCGGAAAACTATAATTGATCCAAAGAAAGATTTTTTAAAATTAATCTGGTTCGAAGCTTTTATTTATTTCTGCAGCAAGGTGAAAAATCCCAAACGCAAAGCGGATACGCTTCAAGATATCCGTAATGCACTCCAAAAGGAGCAGTTCGACGACCGAGGAAAAGAGGCCCTTATGCTGGCGTTGACGCAAAAACTTTCTGAGCTGCAGTTTTTGTCACAGGGCAGATATAAAACCATGTCTGAAAGTATCATTCGCAAATACACTAAAAAAAGTTTTTTCATTTCGGCCCAGGTTATCGGCGGTATAATGGGCGAGAAGATTTTCTCTGCATTTAATAAAAAGCTATTCAAATTGCCGCTGGATAAGGGGTTACTGTTTAAAAATCTTCAGACCGCGTCTTTCGTTAAGATTTATTATGAATCACTGGAGCTGATAGAATCATGGCCCGACTCATTCAAAAGCAAATACGATCGGCTTTGAGTACTCCTTTTCGTTCATGTTGAGCTTATTTCTTAACTAAACTTTTGAAATCTTTTCCGGGTTTAAAACGAGGAACAGCGGTGTTAGGCACATTTATGGTTTGTCCGGTTTTTGGATTTCTGCCGGTTTTTGCCTTTCTGATCGTTTTACAGAAGGAACCGAAGCCTACGAGTTTAACTTCTTCACCTTCAGAAACTGTCTTTGTAATGATAGAAAGAGTCACGTCGAGGTATTTCTCAATCTGAGATTTGCTCGTTTTAGATTTGCTAGCGATGGCCGTGATAAGTTCAGCTTTGTTCATTCAATTCTCCGGAGAAATAGTATTATTATAATCTGGGAAACCCTGCAATGTCTTAATATGGGACGATTAAACTTTGGTCACAACCTAGCCGAATAGCCTAATGTGAAGAAGATTGATGGATTTCTAATAACCATTTTGTTTTTAGTGGCGGCTCTCGCCGGAGTCTATCATTATGCAGCTTCGAGCCTGAATTACTTTGAAGAAAATTCGGACCTCAAAGCAAAATATGAACGCCGGAAAAATCTGGATGACCTAGAAAAAAAAATGCTGGCTGTTGAAATGAAAACGCGTCTTGGTGCTCAAAAAAGAATTCCGGCCGCTGTTTCTTCGTCTGAAAATGGAAGAGACAATCTGACAACTGAAGCTGAAAGCGCAGAACCTAAGCTTCTTGCTAAACAGTACTTCGAGAGAGCAAAAGATAAATGTTATGAATTGAATTCCGAACTGGTTTGTTTAAGAATTATTGAACAGGCCGTGTCGCAGTATCCTGAATCAGAGTGGACGGGTCAGTCGCTGGTATTGTTAACTGATTTCTATTTTCGAACGAAGCGATTAGTTCAGGCTCGTGAAATCCTTAAAATTCTCAAACAGGATTTTAAAAATTACAAATCCGTGCAGGAGAAAGTAATAGTTATAGAAAGGCATTTAACATGAATGGCCTTCTGTTTTTTATCACCTTTTTCACAGTCGTAGTGGCTTCCGCTCAGACTGTGCAGGTTCCTGAGGCCTGCATAAATCAAGTGAGTCCTTGTCTGATTCACACGGCTGAGGCCGATTTTCAGTTTGATTACGATGGACAGCGAGTCACTTTGCTGAAAGAGGCCATTTTGAAAATCACTTTTGACGAGAAAAAAAGCCATTTTGAATTGCTTGATGGCCGAATTGTAATTAAAAAAGTAAGTAAAAATTTAAAGACACTCTCTATTGACG
>JAYVIY010000133.1:0-4822 GCA_043769795.1 Pseudobdellovibrio sp.
ACCAGCGAGTCTTCTAGGCTGTACTTGATGGCATTCTCAATAAGGTTAGAAAACACCTGCTTGATCAGGTCAGAATCCACACTGACCGGAAACATCGGCTCAAGTTCAGTGGCAATCTTGATCTTTTTAACCCGGGCCAAAAACTCATGCTTCTTTATCACATCCTGCAGCAGTTGGTTGATGTCTTTAGCCTGCTTATGCAGCTCGACACCCTGGCTTTCAATGCGCCCATACTGCAAAATCGAATTAATAAACTTTAAAAGGTCATCAGAACTGCCCTTAATCGTGTCTACGGCCTCTCTTTGCACCGAGCTGAGGGTTACATTGTCTTTAAGAATAACCTCCGTCATACCCTGAATTCGGGCGATGGGCGTCTTAAGGTCGTGCGACATCATCGAAATGAAGTTCGTTTTGAGCTCCTCTACCTGGTGAAGCAGCTTATTCTTCTGTAGATACTCCCAACTTCGACGGTTTTCGATGATCAGGCGGTAGGGGATGAAGAAGTAGTAGCAGAGGAAGATAGCGAGGAAGGGGTGAGCCAAATCTACCCAATAGTTGAAGAAAGATAGCAAAGTCAGCGACAAACACCAAAAAACTAGAAATGTACTGAGCAATAACAGGATTCCTTTGGACGGCTTTACGGACAATGCAACGTAAACAGTAAGGATCGAAACTATAAGAGTAAGTATAAAATTAATTGAAACTGGAGTTTTTTTAGGTGAATTATTATCAATTAGTGTCTGAAATATATTTGCTTGTAATTCAGTTGTAGAGATTAAGTCTGGAGCATCTGAAGCAAAGGGGGTGTCGGCATAATCGTCAATGGAAGTCTCACTGTTATCTCCTACGAGGATAATTTTATTTTCGAGCTTTGAGATATCGTAATTACTATTTAGCACGTCTTCAAAATTATGTGTAGGAAATGACTTGTTAGGACTAAATCGAATGTAAGTTTGAAACGTACCAATTCGCTCAAAGCTTCCCCACACATCTTGAACATTTTTGAGGGCCGGGTTGTATTTTTGGGCAAAAAACAGGTGGGCAAGAGTTTGCCCTTGGTAATCCAAAATTATCCGTCTAGTTACAGAGCCTTTTGCATTTAACTTTGTATCTATTGTTCGAGGGGCAGAAAGGAGCTTCAGACTATCCAATGGGATATTTAATCGTGCCTTCAACAGCGGACCATTGCCTAAAATATCCATGTCATTACTTAGAAAAAAGACATTCTTTAAATTTGAAACTAGTTCTGAGAATTGTTGTTTTTGTTCGTAAGTCCCTGTGATATTTGCGAGCTGTCCGTTTGCGCGACGAAAGTTGTAAACAATTGTGCTATTCTTTACGCCCTCTAACTTTTTAAGAAGTTCGTTATGAAAACTCAAATCAGGGTACGCATTATTATAAATCTTTAACGTTTCTGGAGAGATTTGGATAATTGCAATTTGCGGATCATGTAGTATGAAAAGATTTAAGTTGGCAGAAACTTTAGTATTAATGTCGAAAAGATAGGTTTCTAATAAATCGAATTTTATAGAAAAAATTAAAGTTGTAGCAAATGCTGCAAAAATCAATTTGTAAAAAACATACGGGATAACTTTTAATTTATCGAAACAAAAACTAAATATTTTTGACATTAGTTACTGGCTAGTAACTAAAATTACAAAGATGGCTTGCAAGGATTGCCAGAACCAGATCCTGGGTCAGTTCCTGCAGACAGGCTCGGCTTTATTTTTTTAATATGGGTCTTTTTCATATAAACCTTCTTTGCCAATTCTTAATTGGCTGGTTGAGCTTTAACAGCCCTTGCTAATTTATAATACAAAACTGCTGTTAAAATCAAGTTTCTTGTTCGTTCACAAAATAAAATACTTTTTGAATGTTTGTCACCCGTATGGGATTTGTTGATATGCATGCAACCGCCACCACATAGGAACCTAGCCCAGCACGTAGTGCAATTATTAAGTTCTATTAATGATTTTGAGTACTTAGATAGCTCGTTATGGTCGAGTTGTTCTCCTTTGCCAACTACTTTTGACCTATCGTTAGCATCCCACACGCAAGCATATAGGCGGTTTTTGGAATCCACCATCAGATAGCTTTTGCCAGCCCCGCAGTGGTTCTCAATTTTTTGCTGTCTATCCAAAAGGTTGAAGTAGTGGTCGAAAATTCGAATTTTTCTTAGTTCTTTTTCTTTACCTGTATCCCAAGCCAAAGAAGCAATTTTTTCCATCTGTGATATATATTTTTTTTGAACTTCATCTGACTTTTCATCGTTAGCCATAACAAAATCAACATAATCTGAATTTAAAGACTTTAGGAATAAATAGTTCTCAAAAAGATTCTCGTTCCCGGAAGAAGTTATCGCAGAAAGTTCAATTGATTGAATTTCCCCCTTGTTCCTAATGAGTTCCCTAAGCCCCGGCAAAATTTTGTCGGTCGTACTAAGTCCATCCTTTGATGGTCTAACTTTATCGTTAGATTCTTTGGTGCCATCAATACTTATAATTAGATTGATCTTCATCGATCTAATTATCTCGACAGTTTCGTCTTTAAACAAAGTACCATTAGTAACAATTTTCATAATCGGAGATACTTTATGTTTAATGCCCTCTTCGGTCACAAAATCATAAATTGCTTTGATAGCATGAGGATGTAGCAACGGTTCTCCACCAACAAAAGAAATATAAAACTTAGAACCTGGCTTTAGTCGTGAAATAAAATACTTAATTTGAGGTAAAGTTTTCTCAACAGAAATCTGAGATGTTGCCTCACCATATGTGCCGTCGCCGCCTGCGGCACAATAAGCGCACTTTAAATTGCAAATTTGATTTACATTGATTGTTAAACTTCGAATACCAAAGTCTAATTTCCCAGATTTAACTTCAGGGTTAATTTCCGAATTCCAGTCATTTAGGGCTTCAAAAGCTTCAGAGTCTAAAGGGGGTCGGCTCGGTGGAACCAGCCCGTCGATTAAACTAATTTTTGTCATTTCATTAAAGGATTCTAGGCTTACTTCTGCAACTTCCATATTGCTAGCATGAAACGCGATAATACTGTTGTCTCCGTCGACATCGGTGTCGTTTTTTAGCGCTATAATGTCTTTAAATCGTCTTAATTCCATTTGGTGTTTTTCTACTTCTAACTTGTAGTTCTAAGCAAAAAAGCGGCCATTAGGAGCCGGTGTCAGATTGATGTACGTTTTTCAACAAAATTGTAACGGAAGTTCGAAGCTTTTCTTTGGATTCAATTTCAAAGCGTCCATGCATTCTTTCTATTGTTCTCTTAGCGTGTAGCAAAGCAATACCATTGCCTTTTTCGTTTTGTTTTGTAGTTACTCTTTCATGGCCAATGAGCGAAAGCACTTCCGTTGGTATACCGATTCCATTATCTTCAATCTCAATTAAACAATGTTCGTTTTTGACACTCAGATTTACGAAAATTTCGGGATTTTCAGCAATAGATTGTAATGCATAAATAGAGTTGTCTAAAATGTTACTAATAATTTGTTCCAATTCTATTCTATAGCCTAAGCCAACAATTTCAGCACTCTGGGTATGGCTGATATGAAATTTTATTTTTGGTCCAATCATTTTCTTTTCTGAAACCAGGAGTTCAATTATTTTTTTCACAGGGATTTTTTCAAAAGTTTGCAAGTTTTTAGTAGGTATCGCTTTGTATTTTGTTAATAATTTGTCGACCGTTTCATCGATCCGTTTCAAAGAGCTACTAATTATTTCCTTATACTCAAGATTTTCTATCTGAAGTCGACTAAGTACAATATTAATTGCAGACAGAGGTGATCGAATGTCGTGCGCAACTCTTTCCGAAATTAATAGTAAAGAGTCAATTCTTGCATCATTAATCTCAATTAGTTTTTGCTTTTCATGCCCTCTAAATATCAAAAACATTGCAATTGGAAGTGCGAAGTATTGCGTGAAAAACAGGAATGCAATAGATTTTGAAAAATCAATGTAAAAACTTGATATCAGATACAAAAAAACTTGGAATATTAATACTGTTGGTATTAGAGAGAGATAAATATACAATTTTTTAATATTGTTAATTTTAGAAAGTATTAAAAATAGAATAAAGAAAAAAACAAAGTACATGTCTTTTGCTGAACTTAAGAATTTTACATAATTACCCGTCGTGTATAAATTAATTATACCAGCAACAGTGTCTTGAAAAGGCGTTACATATGCACGCATATTCTTTTCACTTTTTGAAATGAAATTATTAAATATAGAACCTCGCGCAAGGTAAGAATATTCATCATGCGTTCCTATAATTACAATTTTGTCAGTAAATCTATCCGATGGTATGCTGTTATTAAATAAATTATCTGTTTGGTAGTTGCCAAATGTTCCTAATTTGTAGCTTTTTATATATGCCTGTTTTGTTTCCCAATAATCCCAACTGTATTTAAAATAATCAGAATTTTTTGGATTCAATCCAAGCAATTTTAGGGTGGCAACTATTTCTGGAGGGCCTTTGTTGTTATATGTAATGATTTCTCTGCGATTTTTTTTATTTCCCTCGTCTCTACAGAGTACGAAGTTAATAAAATATGGATAGTTTTTAAACACCGTATCCATTTCAAATGAAGTAATGTCATTTCTTGATTCACTTTTATTCAAATACACATTCTTCTGCGACACCAAATAATCAAAAATCGCCTTCTTATTCTCAACAGTATCCAATAGATCTAAAGGCTCCATCATAATTAAGATGAACCGAGGTTTTGACTCCTGCAGCTTATCAATGACTGTTTTAAAAGTATCCAGCTTGTGGGGATACTGAAACCCATACTTCGAATAAGTATTAA
>JAYVIY010000134.1:0-12325 GCA_043769795.1 Pseudobdellovibrio sp.
TGAGAGTTCTGAGGTCAACATTTTTGCGTCCGTATTTCGTAAGCATTTGATTTAACGCCACCTGAATGTCGCCGGCCGAATCGATGAGAGTTCCATCAAGATCAAAAATCAAAAGTGGTAAATTTTTAAAGTTCATCATAAGCTAGTTTATTATGAGAAAATTGCAGTTAAAAAGCTATGAATATATCGAAAATTTATCTGAAGTTGAAAACTCAACTAAGACGGCGGCGCGGCAGAATTCAGAAAAATTAGGGCTCGGCGGAATTTCATTATCAAAAGCCGAAGCACAAATTCTACAATTTTTAGTTATGACGACGCAGGCAAAAAAAATTGTAGAGATCGGCACTTTGACCGGATTGTCGGCAATTTATATTCTCGAATGCCTACAAGATCAGGCTTGCCTTTGGACTCTTGAGAAGTCGGCTGAACATGCAGCTATGGCAGCCGAAGTGCTAAAGAATTTTATAAAGTCCGGTCAATGTAAAATTGTGGTAGGTGATGCAAAAGAGAAATTAAATGAAGTTTCTTCGAACGGACCATTTGACGCCGTATTTATTGATGGCAACAAGGCGGCTTATCTCGACTATTTCAATTGGGCAAGAAAAAATGTAAATGTAGGCGGCTTGGTTGTTGCCGATAATATTTTTCTGGCTGGAGCTGTATGGGGCGATCAAAGTGCACAGAAATTCAATGAGAAGCAAATTAAGGCAGTGGACGAAATGAATCACCTGGCATTTTCAGATAAAAATTTTAAATCTGTGATTCTTCCAACTGAAGAAGGGCTGCTTGTATGCAAAAGACTGTCTTGATAACTGGTGCCAGCTCAGGAATCGGGGCAGATTCAGCAAGGCTGCTCATAGCAGAAGGTTTCAATGTTGTTGTAACGGTCAGAAAATCTGAAGATGAGGCTGCATTAGTTAAGCAATATAAAGAGAAAATAAAAATAGTAAAAATCGACCTTACGCAATTTTCGGAAATAGAAAAACTCCCGCAAATTTTGGGTGATCTTGGAGTCAATCAAATATACGGCTTAATCAACAATGCCGGCGTGGCATTGGCAGCACCTTTTTTACACCAGCCGTTTTCTGAAATTCAGCAAATTTTCAACGTCAATGTATTAGGAGTGATGAAGGTGACCCAGGTTCTGATTCCGATGATTGAAAAAAATGGCCGAATTATAAATATCAGTTCTGTGGCCGGTAAATCAGCCGCTCCTTTTTTAGCAATTTATGCTGCAAGCAAACATGCGATCGAGGGTTTTTCTGAGGCCTTAAGGAAAGAGCTTATTTTGTTAGGGATAAAAGTAATTATCGTCGCACCCGGATCAATTAAAACACCGATCTGGCAAAAGGGCTTTACAGAGATCAAAGACGCCTACAATCAAACGGCTTTTGCTAAACCGTTTTCACTCTTCATGAAGTTTGCACAAAGTGAAGTGAGCCACGCACTGGAAGTAAGTGAAGTGAGTTCGGTTATTTTGGAAGCACTCAATTCAGAAAACCCAAAGCTTCGTTATGCGCCCATTCCGCGTAAATTGATGAATTGGTATTTTCCGAAATTAATTCCGGCAAAACTCTATGACTACCTTACGGCAAAGACCCTTGGGCTCTTGCCGAAATAGAGGCCAAAAACGTCTGGTGTCAAAAATTTAGACACTTCAATCAGCTTCAGTTTAAATGTAGGCATGGAACAGAAACTGCTTTTATAACTTTGATTTTCAAAATCAAGGTGGTTCATTGTGATTAAGATCAACAAAATTAGATTGGCGTTATTCGTGATAGTGCTTTTTGCCATAAAAGCACGAGCTGAAATTGGATATCCTGAACTCCTGAAATCTTTAACGGCGGGAAAAAGCAATATTGTTAGTGAAATTCCGGAACTCAAGTCTTTGATGGCAGTTGATACTATTGAAAAAGCCCGAATCATTTTAAATAAAACCAAATATTCGTCGCTGAGCGCAGCGGGAGTGTCTTCGATTAATTCAGAGCAAGTTCTCGGTCTTGTAAAACAGCGTAAACTGACTTTCGTAATCGTCCCGGGTGTTTTGGGTGAGTTTATTGATACGCGGGCTTTTGAAGAAATCTTTAATAGGAATTCAGTTTTTAAGCAGCAGTGGGAAAAACTCGCTGCAGGAAGTACCGATCCGCGATTCAGTTTAGAATTGAGCGCAGAAAAAAATGAAAAACTTTCTGATTTGATTAATGCAGCCAGCGTTGAAGATAGCAATGGGCAGACTCTCTTTAAAATGGTTATTTTAAAGACTTATTTGGGGTCATTTGAATCTGTGGGCAGCAATGTGGATAAAGCCCAGATTTTCAATAGACGTCTCGAAAAATATATTAAACTCACTCAGGATAAAAACATTGTGTTGCTCGGCTACTCACGGGGAACTCCACTAGCGCTTGAAATGCTCGTGCAGGCTGAGAAAAATCATTTGTCTTACTTAAGCAATGTTAAAGCGCTTGTCTCATACGCTGGTGTGGTTATGGGTTCATCTTTGGCTGACGTAACTGATGACCAATCTACTGAAAGCGGCAGGCTGATGTTGGCGGCTAAAAAACTTCAGAACGATCTTCAGTTCAGCCAATCGGTTCTAGACCGTCCATTGAAATTTGCAGCAAATACGGCAACAGTTGGAAAATTTCTATTCGAATTGAATGCAAATTCTAAATTTGATCCGAATGCATTTCTTGCTAATGCAAGATCAGGAGACTTTAAAACAGTCGCCGCTTTGATTGCAGGTATGTCGATGCAATTAGGAGTTAATTCAATTTACGACTTTAACGGACATGTCGCCCGTGTAAAACTTTTCATCGGCGAGGTCTTAAAAGCAGTTGATGGTCTTAAGAGCTCATCGATGCAGAATTGGTGGAGTAATAATACTTTGCCGAAAAATATTCAATATCTTTCATTGGCAGCAGCGATGGTCGACCCGGCAAGTGGTTCGTTAGAAAAAAACATTTTTGATTCACATGAAGGATATGTTGATTCGTTGGATGACAAGTCACTTCTTGAAAATAAGCGAACGTATGAAAAATTAACCGGCGTTGCGCTCAATGACTCACAGGTTGCAGTTCACCAGAGTCTATTTCTCCAGAATATAATCGTAAAATTGAACCCTGCAAATTCAAATCTGTACTTTAAACCCTTGGCAATTTTAGAAACTCATCATTGGGGAGTTTCACTGCAGGTTGTAAATAAAATGAAAGATGGCCGGCTTAATCCATTTCCGCGCGAGAAAGCAATTTTGGCCTTAGCAGCTTACTTGAATCAGTAATAGAAATTTTAAAAAGGAACCCGTATGAAAAAGATTTTAATAATGATGTGTGTGTTGGCTACGGCTATATCGACGTTCGCTTACGAGAGCGATACGCATTTCGATATGATGTATCACCTTTCTCGGTCGGTCGGGCTTAACGACGGTATGTCAAAAATGCTTGCTTTGGCCAACCAGCATATTGATGAAGGGCTAATTAGTTCGCCGATGCTGCTTTCTGTGCAGCGACAACTGTTTCACTTTCCGGGAGACATTGAAAAAATTGAAATTGAAGGTCATGGCGCTATCAGCATGCCAGCTACAATGTTTAAATCAAAGCTAGCTTTAGCCGAGAGAAATTCAGCAATCGGAAATTATCTGATTTACTTAGGTCTGAAAAACGGAGACTTAACTTTGGTTGGCTTAGGAATGCATATTAAAATGGATACATATGGCCATGCCGGCCATTCGAATTTATTAGGACATATGGAAGCCGGACACAATCCTGACCGCGCCTTTCTTGAAACCAAGAAATATGAAGACATGATCAGGTCGTTGGTTCAAAGCTTGGTGGCTATTAAACAGTTACTTCCAAATGAAGCAATTGACGTAGCCGCTGCACTCACTTACTTAAACCGATTTGCAAAAACCGATACTCATTTGGGCCGTGACTTAACAACTGAAGACCTTAAAGATGCAACGATAGTATCCGGCGTTTTGTTAAAGGATATGGAACTGCAGAACATTTACCGAGAAAACATGTTTCGTAAATATGAATACAAGCGACTGGCTCTTGAGAAGATATATGAAAAATTTCATCGTGAAGGTGTAATAAAGAATGATATAACTTTTGACGAATTATTTCCGGAATATCTGATTCACGATCCGCGTCTTTCAGTCAAAGAGATTATTAAGTACGTGATCGTTACGACAACCGATGCAGATTTTTTGAAATCCGAAGGCGGCAAAGAAATTTTTGATTTGAAAAAACTTTTCGGTTATCAATCTGAGGAAATATTTTTACGTAAATTTAAATTAGAAGTTGAGCGAATGGATTTTAGACTGAGAGACCTCTTTTTCGTTCAAAAGAAGCTTCAATCTATGGCGACCGAACTTCGCATTGATCTCAGTAACTGGGAGACTATGGTTGAAGAGTTCAATATTGAAGTACGTGATGTTCTTGCAAGAGGAGAAAAACCTAAACACAATGACGTTACTGCCTTTTTGGCCGAACGTTTTAGTCTTCCCACGACTTCCATTCGAGCCGTGTACTATCAATATCAGCGAATTGCCGAAGAGCGTGAGCAATTACTTAAAGGTGTAGGCCCATCTGGCAACTTTGAAGAAGGAAGCGAAGAGTTTATCAAAATGCGAGCGCACGAAGTGGGCGAGGGTCGCATTGCTGAGGAAATCGCAGTTCGTTTGACAAAAGACCTGATTCCTACAGAGCGCACCGAGTATAATAAACAGAATTTTGAAGGCGAATCTGAAAACAGGAAATTTGAAAAGTCTTATAAAGCAACGGCTTATCGACTTCACCGCATGAAATACTGGGGTGTTAACTTTGCACATGGCGCCGGAGCTGCCGGCATGATGATGAAATTTAAAGAAGCGTTTGTTCGATTTAAACAATTCATCACTCGTACCGCTAAGCCTGAATTGGTTGAGCGTTGGGCCATCTTGGCCTTTGATGCGGCAGCGCGGTTAATGAATATTGATCCGGATTTAGCTTCACTTGATAAGGCAGAGACCGTCGGCTTTACAAAGGAAATGAAGAAAGATGCTTTCTATAAGTTGTTGCGTTACGTGGGTCCGGCGATTGCTCCATGGTTGTATGGTCAAGCTTCAAGTTTCAGCTATTTGAAGAAACTAATCGCTAAAGCCAAGCTTGTGGCTAAAGATCACGAGGTTGAAGACATGAAAGATGCTTCTGCAAACGGGAAGTATGCTCAGGACCTTTTAACAGCAAAAAAATCTCAGAAGGCCGCCGACTTTATTCGCAGTATAAACAGACCGGCTGTGTTTCAATGTAAGGTGTTGTTCAGCAGATAGTTGCTAAAAAATTTTCGAGTCCCGAGCGGTATTCTTCAGGAAAATCACGGAGCCCGGTTAAATGACCGGCCTCTGGTAGTGCAAGTTTTTGCCAGTGAATATTTTTTGCCGGTTCAAAGATTTCATCTATGTGCGATGGCGAAATCAGCTTATCTTTCCAGCCGCGAATGCTCAATACCGGAAAAGCCTGCGGAAGCTTCTGCAAATCAGTGCCGATGTCTCGATGCAAAGAGGGGCTCCAAGTGAACATGACTAAGGGTGTACCCAATATTTTAAAAGGCAAAAAATTAATCTTAAATTGTTGCTCAATTAATTTAAAAGATGAATAAGCAAAGCTTGCACCTGGGCCACTATCGCAGACTAATGCGACAACATCCGAAACACCGCGTCTTGCAACGACTTCAATTGCTGAACCGGCCACATTTGAGAACGCAAATACGATTTTGCTAGGATAATCAGTAAGTAAATTGAGATGCTCTTCAATCTGATCGGCAAGAGCATGTTTCATACCGAACCTTTTGGAAATATGTGAATACGGAATGAATAATTGCTCTTTGAAAGAATCTTTAAGATTAAAAACGTAAGCATCATAGCCGAGCTCGTTAACGAGCTCAACATGACGTCTTAAGGCTTTTTTATTGCCCTGAAAGAAATGAACAAAGAAAATCAGATGCGGTGACTTCTTCTTCGTGGCTTTAAAAAGTTCGCCTTCATCGGGAAACTGCATATCAGTGCTTGTGGCTTTGATTTTTAGTCGGCCAGAGTTCAGTCCAGTGCGCAGGAGCCGTTTGTGAATAATCTGATTGTGATACGTCATCGAGAGATTTCTTAGTCACAATTACTTTTTCAAGAGCTGTTTCTGAAAGTACTTTTCCGCAAGCTTCGATAACGGCTTCGTCATCGATCTGGTGGAAATGATAAATCTCTGCGGGGCGTCCGCATTTTGAATGTCTCCTGACGGCACAAGATTCATGTCGAACCCCGACGATAGATCCTAAATTATCAAGCAATCCGGGTTCGCCATCATGCACGCTGACGATCGGAATTCTTCTTCCTGAAACGGTCAGAAGATCTGCAGAACCCACATCGCCCGTTTTATTTAAATATAAGTTAGCGTTAATGCCGAGTCCATTTTTCAGGTAATCGTAATTGTTTTCGTGGGCTAGTATTCCACAGAGTAAATCAGGCGAAGTAACAACAATGACGTTGGCATAGATGCCACGTGCCAGCAGGCTTTCAGAGGCTTTGATGGCTTCAGTCACAAGTGAGCCCATTGCTAAGATGTTTACTACATTGTCGCCGGGTTCATAGCCTGCGTATCCGCTATAGTCGATAAGGTTGTAAGCGCCCTTAAGAACATCGGTTCGCAGTTGGGTTAAAATTTCAAATTCAACTTTATTTGGAACTTCACTTTCATTCACTGCGTTCTGCACCGGAAATTCCGCACGACACAATCGTACAGAACTATCCTGTTTGTAGCGTGCTTGTTTAGTCAGGTACTTCATCAGATCTTTTTGATCGGCACCACGGGTCACCAATCTGAGAAGAGTGCCTTGTCGACCGGTATTATCATTTTTAAGATGACGTTTGAAGGCATCCGATAAGATCCAGTCTACTTCAATACAAAAGAAGGGCTCCCAGGTGATTTGATTCGGAATTTGAAAATCTGATTTCCACCCGTGCTGTGCCCCTTCCGGTGAAAGGGTTACTCCTGAAGGAGTTCCGACGCAGACAAAGCTGGATTTCCAGTAGAGATTGTAAAAATATTGATCGAGCGCGCGTTTAATAAAAAAGTCATAGATGGTCATTAGCGGCATAATCGGAACGCCGATGATATCTCGCATTTTTCCGAATGAACCCACACAGGACATAACGTTTCCTTCGGCGATTTCAAATCGAAGAAAACGATCTGAAACCTCTTCGCCGGGAACTAAATCAGGAAGTTTCGTGTCTTTTACGCCCAGATCTGTTTCTAAATCCTGAACAACCGGTGCTCCAAATATTTTTCCATCCATTGCAGGATTGAGATTTGTTGAGGTTCCTACATCAGGGGCCATCGTCATGAAAAGCTCGCCAGGCAATTTCCATTTTTTTTCAGTGTCAGTTAATTTTCCGGAATCAGCATTGGCAATACGGGTCAGTTTGGCAGTTAACTGTCCGAGCATCCACTGAGTGTGCGGGTAGCTGGCCATTTTTGTGTTAATATCAAGATGTTCAGGAATCGCGCCGAGCTTGTCTATTTCAGCCATAAAGAAAGTTTCGTTTTCGGTCTTAAGCTGGTGTTGGGCCTTAATTTCGGTGTAGAGTTTTTCACCGCGGGCTTTCAGATATTGTGATTCGGCCGATTTAGCATCAAACCCGGAAAAAAGTACATTTTCTTTGATTCCTTGATTGGCTTTAAGCTGATCCATTTCTTCTGCAGAAAGTAATGCGGAATGGTTGCCGGGAGCGGCGGCCATTTTTAAACCCCAACCTTTAAGTGTATGAGCAACTATAATTGTCGGTCGCTTTGTAGATTGTTTTGATTTCAGCATGGCCTCAGCTACGAGTAAAATGTCATGTCCTCCGAAATCACGGAGGGCTTCGAAAAGATCCTGGTCGGAAACATTTTCTAAGAATTTTTTCATATTACTGTGTTCTTTGATGATGCCTTTTTTCAAGGCCTTCATGTCCTGAACCAGCAACAGAGCCTGCAGTTCGTAATCGGTTAATTCGGTTTCTAAAAAGTTTTTAAAAGCTTCGCCGCCGGTTTTTTTGAAGAGATTCTGACGTTTAGATCCGTGCCTGATCTGAATCACTTCCCAGCCGTTAGCAGACATCGTTCGTTCAATGCGGTCGGCGTCTGTACCGTGCATTTGCTTTTCATTGATAATACGATGGCCATCAAGAGACTGGCGGTTGTAATCGACGATCCAAGTGAGGTTTCCTATTTCGCGATCGGCAAAGTCAGGAACCGCTTCATACATTGAGCCTTCTCTGAATTCAGAATCGCCTGTTAAGGCCCAAAAATGCGCATTAGGCACATTGTAACTATGTTCACTGGCATAGCGGTAGGCCAAGGCAAGATAGCCTGCATTAACGGGCGGAATTCCAACGGTGCCCGACGGGAAAAAGTTATGATGATCAGAATCATAAGCAGAATGGTAAGATTGAAAAACCGGTTCGCCGTTTTTTGAATACTTGCGAAGACCCATCATTGCCGTATCTTTTTGCTCCTGCGTGAACTTGGAGAAATCAGAATTTAAAAATAAATCGAGAAGGTAATTGTAGGAGTGATCAACAGGAGAGGCGTGAGGTTTGTTTGCGATATGGTCAAATCCGCTTTTCACGATAAGATGCAGGGCTCCCATTATATGCAGCGCGCTTCCGCAAGCGGCCATGTGACCACCGATTTTAGGATCGCCTTTCTCTTTTTCGGTTCTGTTATTGGCCTGAAAAATCATCTGTGTTGCGAGATAATGGGCGCGCAGGGCAATGGATTCTAAAGTTTCACGGGATAATTCTTTTATTTTCGGCACACTTTGAGGCATTGAAGTTTTAGCAGACACTTAAGACTCCTTTAAAGAGTAAAAACTCTAGTATCAAGAGCTAAAAATATCAAGATTTAAAGATTCGAGAGTCGGCAAATTAACTCTCTACGACGCAGTCCCAGCGAATTTTTACAAGGCCGTCTTTGTCGACCATGCCTTTAGGCGGATTAGGAAAGGGCGCCGCCGAGCGAAATGCTTCAATTGCAGCGTCATCGAGGTCTTTGATTCCGGATTCTCCCATCACCTGAACTTTAACAAGGCGACCTGCATCGTTTAGTGTAATGACCAGTTTGGTAACTTTGTTGTCTTCAGAGGCAATGGTGCGTCCCTGCCTAAGCATTTTGGTGAACTTCTGCTGCACCTTAGGCACCCACCAATGATTGAGCTGGGTTTTGATACGGTTATAGTAACCGAAATAGCGGTATTCTTTTGTATTCAGTCGGGTCATCAAATCGCTCTCGACATTTTCGAGATTGTCATTGGTTGTCGAGGCCTGTTCAGAGTTCCCACCGAGCTGTGCTTTTTCCTGGGCTTTTTGTTTTTTAATTTCTTTTTTGTTCATCGATGAAAAGGCGTCAAAACTGTTATCAAAAATATCGACTTTGTTGTTTGCGGTCTTTCCCTTGTTTGGCTTTTCTGCCTGTTGCTCTTGAATATTTTTTGCTGCTGTTGCTGAAGAGTTTTTTGTGTTTAGAAACTTTTCGCCGACTTTTGCCTTTGTTTCTTTTTTAACGGTATTATTTTTTTCACTTAAAAATTTTGCCGTTTCAGAAAGTTCGTTGTTAGCGGTTTTCGAATCGGTTTCAGCAATAGTTGTTGGTTTAGGTTCTTTTTTACCGATCGGATCGGGCTCAGCAAATGAAATTTCAATTATCTGTGATTGGTTCTTCTTGTTTGCAGATTCAAATTGTGATGAAAAAAACATTAAGCTAAAAAATGCAAAGTGCGTCAGTACCGAAGCCGCGGTATAGATTAGAAATTTATTATTTTTGAACTGGTTTGGATTCATATTACCTCAGCTAGTGGAGCATCCTTCTCGACTATCGGTGGTTAGACACTGCGAATGTAGTGTTCGGTGAGCCATTTAACCAGCATTAAAAAAGAATTGGACAGAGGTCCAGTGTGTCTATGATTTGACTATCCTCGTTACGACAGTAACAATGTTATTAAATGAGATTACAATCCTGGGGCATTTCAGATAAAGGCTTAAAACGTGAGGGCAATCAAGATTCTTTTTTGATTGATGACCGCTTAGGAGTTTTTGTTGTTGCCGACGGCGTCGGTGGGCACTTCGGCGGAGAAGTGGCGTCAGCCTTGGCCGTGGAAACTGTACGCGAAGTCGTGAGTCATCCTAAAGCGATAGAATTTAAACCAAAAGAAGTATTGGTTCAGGCCTATGAAGAGGCCAGTCACCGAATTTTTGATCGTGCCACTATAGAACCAAAACTGAATGGCATGGGCACCACAATGGTCATGTCCTATGTTCGTGATAATAAAATATATATCGGTAACGTCGGGGACAGCCGGTGCTATCTCTATAGAAAACCGTTTGTTTGGCAGCTCACCGAAGATCATTCGCTGGTTAATGAACAAATTCGGCTCGGAATGATGAGTGAAGAACAGGCAAGAAAAGTTATCGGAAAGAATGTTATCACTCGCAGCGTTGGCTTCGAGCGCGATGTATTTCCGGATCTGCTCGAAAGAGAAATTTTTAGCGGCGATATTTTTCTATTTTGTTCTGATGGATTAAGCGGTATGGTTCCGGATGAAGAAATGATGAGTATTTTTAATGCGAACCCGGTTGAAAAAATTGTGCCGGTGATGATTCAAAGAGCTTTAGAGCATGGTGGCGATGACAATGTTACGGTTTTGGTTCTTCACTTTCAGGATTTGTAAATAATGAGTCAGCCCAGAAAAACAGTTACGTTATACTTTTTAACCAATGATGAAAAGCAAACCCGAAAAATTACGATTCCTCTGAGTTACTTCAAAGTAACTATTTTCATGTTGGCTTTTGTCATCATTTCTTTGTTTGCCGGCGTGATTGATTATTTCGGGTTATTGGCGCAATCGGTAGAAAACAGAAAACTTAAGACCGAAAATCTTAACCTGCAAAAACAATTTCAGGTTGTAGAAGGCAAGCTCGACTCACTGCAATCGGGCCTCGATCGTGTAGGCGTTATCACGAATAAACTTAAACTCATCACGAATATTCAGCTCAAAGACCGAACTGAGCGTCTCAGTTTTCCGGCACAAATTAATAATGCCGAAGAGGCTGCGCGAAGTAAAACAACCGAACGAATGTCGAACGAAGAATTTTCGGAGCAAGATCCTTCAATATCTACGGAAAATCCAGTCAATTCTCTCAAAGGTGAACTGGCAACTGAAAAATCCAGCGCTAACTACTCAACGCTGGTTATTAAGATTGACGGTGCAGTTAAAGATTCTTTACTTAAAGAACAGTCAGTCATTCAGCTCTGGGAATCACTTTCCGATAGTCAGAGTTTGCTTGCGGCAACGCCCAGCATGCGACCCTCTCGTGGCCCGATCGGATCACGATTCGGATATCGCGTCGACCCGATCAATGGAAAAATGAAAATGCATGCAGGATTAGATATCGTCGTAGCGCCGGGCACTCCCGTTCGTGCACCGGCAGATGGTATTGTGAGCTTTGCCGGATGGGACGATTTTTACGGAAAACTGGTTTCTGTAGATCATGGGTTCGGTGTTTTGACTCGTTATGCGCATAATTCGCAGATCTATGTTCAAGTGGGGCAAAAAGTTGCCAAGTACGATGTTATTTCATCGACTGGAAGCACCGGCCGCTCTACCGGTCCGCATTTACACTACGAGGTTCGTGTTAATGGAATTCCTGTGAACCCGCTCAATTATATCCTCGACGAATAATTTACCCTTTATCCGGGGGTGTTAAGCGGTCTTTGTCAGCAGCATGGAAATTAGTCAGTCATCGCGCGAAGTGTCTCAAAGTGAAGCATTCAAATGCATTAGTTTCGTACGGGGTGGCTCGACTCTTGAAAGGTATTATTTCAAGAGACGGGAACCAAAATGCCAAGATGCTTATATCTTATTTTGTTCACAATGATGCTGAGTTTAACGAGCCTTGCCGGTCGCAGTATCAATCAGATGCCTGTTCTGAATATGCCAACAACAGACTACGACGTATCTTCTAATGAAAATAAAAGTTTTTCGAAAAAAGTTTTGCCGAAGTCTCTTACTGCGGCGGACTCATCAAAAACTGTTGTTTCGAAAATAATCGACAACTCTTTGGCCTACTGGTGGGACCAGTCAGAAATGAAAAAATCTTCGATTGGTCAGGCCGCTACAAAGATCGAAGACAAAATGAAAGCTGAAATGGATCTTGGAACTTCAGGAGAAGCATCTACTAAAACAGATCATAGAATTAGTTTAAAGCTGCTAGCCATGCAGGCGCTTGCAAAAATTCAGTATATCGGTTGGACCAAGGCAG
>JAYVIY010000135.1:0-1738 GCA_043769795.1 Pseudobdellovibrio sp.
TTAACTGATCACCATGAGAAGTCATTGCGATAGACAATTTTATTTTAGCAACAATGCTATCGTTCACGAAAGCATCCGCCGCCAATTTTACAAATTCAACCAAATCGTCTTTATCTTCTTCAGTTTTAGGCGGCCCTGACTTATAAGCTGCCGGATCAATTTCAGCTCCGTAGCCCATTGCAACTTTAATTGCTAAAGAATTTTTAGCGTAGAGGCCTGAAAGAAAAATCTTAGAAAATGCAGTTGGATTCTTTTTGTCAGCTAATGCAGCCATTGCCTTCATTTTTGACTTGTAACAGTCATCGTGATTTGGAGCCACGTTGGCCGGACAAGGCAACGTCATATAGTTGGCATCCTGAACGATTTGCGCACCCGGAACATTATAGAAGTAAGTTTTGATGTTTCCTTTTCCTTCTTTTTCCAGCATCGCAAAAAGATCAAGACTCTTATAGTTGGTAATATAATCAACTAACAGACTTACTTTGACGCCGCTCTGGGCCTTTTCGATCAGAGCATTATTGATCAACGATGAAGAATCATCATTTGAGTAAATAAAATAGACCATTCTGATTTCTTGAGTTGCCCGTTGAATCATTTGCAATTTTTTATCAAAAGAGGCGTCGTTATCTCTGATTAACTGACCATCGATCAATTTGAGGTTACCACTAGAAAGCTTAGCGACTTCGGGGCCACCGAAAGCCCGCGCTCTGGTATCACTGTTGAAATCGTAATCTCGCCCCTGGGCTGCGATCGCTTCTACTTCTGGCTCGCTGGCCACTTTACGAGTTTCATAATTAGGTGTAGATACACACGACGTTGCAAAAACAGCAGTCGAAACAACTGCTACGATGAATTTATTATTCATTAATAACCCCTTGGTCCTTTGAAATTAAACGGACTTTTATAGATTATTAGAAAAATTTAGGAATTATACATAATAATAGTAACTTGGGCTTTGGTCTAAAGACTCAATTCTGAAACTGTTTTATTTATTTCAACTGACTCGACCTTAGGTCTGAAATGAATACGGCAACGGGCTTCATAAAAATCTTGCGAGCCCACTTCGATCTGTGATTCACTTCCGCCGATTTTTTGCGTGTAAGTAGCAAGCTCTCCGCACTTTGTGCAAATGGCCCGATGCTTGGTAACGTCTTCAGCTATTGCCATTAACGTAGGAATCGGTTCAAACGGAAGACCCTTCCAATCCATATCAAGACCGGAAACAATAACACGTAATCCACGGGCTGCTAAATCGCGACAGACTTGGACTAGTTCCATCGTGAAGAATTGACCTTCATCGAAGCCGATCACTTTCGTGTCATCTTCAAGATAATCCCAAACATTATTAATATTTATCAAAGGAGTTGCATCGACCTGATTCTTGTTATGTGAAGTTACATTTGTATGGTGATAACGTTGATCGATTATCGGCTTAAACACCTGCACCTTAAGCTTTGCATATTGAGCCCGTCGTACCCGCCTGATTAATTCTTCGGTTTTACCGCTATACATAGAACCTACGACAACTTCAATCCATCCACTCATATGCATTCCCCTCACAAATAGTTGATAAGCAAAATTATTCAGAGTGTTGGGGCATTTGTCTCTCAGAAAACATCACGCTATGCAAAAAAATTACAATTGTGCTTCTGAATAGCTCTATATTTGAGTACGTCAAAAATTAAGCATTTTCTGATGACTCAAGCCCAGAGCACATACTACGACAGACTCAGTAATG
>JAYVIY010000136.1:0-4802 GCA_043769795.1 Pseudobdellovibrio sp.
TTTGGCTTCACGGATAATCTCGAAAAGTAAAAACAATGCTGAAACCAAAACGCCAAACAGAAGGCCCGACCGGTAATCAGCAAAATCCGGAGCTTCCGAGTGGTAGCCCAGCAGTGAATTCAAAATTGCGGCGACCTTAAATCCGAAAAAAAGTGCCGGTAAAATAAATATATACGAAATACTGACGCCCCATAACGGGCCATGGGGCGGGGGTATTCGGTTCATTTTCCGGTATATTCGGTGATACAAAATCTCGACAAAGTAAGTTCCGCTCATGCAGATGAAGCCGCAGGTAAAGGAAATAGAATATGAATTAAGAAATGCCCGAACAAAATTTTCAAATCCGTTGAATCCGAAAACAAAAAGCAAAGAAACAATGGGGCTCCAGATAAATAACAATTTAAAATAATTTTCAACGAGGCTTTTCAGTCGGGGTTCGTTCGAAAATGTTAAAAACTTACGGATTTTTTCCATATATTCCTGTGTTCAGCGGGATATTGCTTCATACTGCAATATCCCGGAAATTTCAATCTATCAGCTCACTTACTGTTTATGAAGTTTTTCCCTGAAGAATCTGACTGCCTTTCCGCTTTGTAGTTCAGTCCGCAAGAGCCGCATATCGCTCGGGCCATCCATGATAATTGTGGTTGCAAAGGCTTTTGCATTCTCGGCCTCAAGATAAGAAATACAGAGTCCTTCTCCGAAACAGCGACCTCCGCCTTTACTTTGTCCGCACTGCGATGACCAGCTTTCGTCTTTGCCAGCAGTGTCGGTGCATTGCAGTTCAATAACAGAGCCATCAGCCGTTTTGATCTGGATGCTACTTTCTGTTACCTCAGCGTTTTTAGTATTCGTAACGCTCAGTTCATAGCGGCCCATTTCAACTCCGTTTAGGCTGAAGAGATTGCCTTCACCCTTCCAGATGGTTGTGGTTGCAGCAGCCTGCTGTGCGATTACTAAAGTCAATGCAAGTACTAATTTTTTCATTTTTCTCTCCGTGTTAATTGTTTATTGGGTTTTCGAATGATTCGTGGCCCGCAAAACAGAATTATCAGGAGACAACCGGGTTTAAAATAGCATTTACCCGAACGGACGATTGAGCTGACTGAATGGACGATTAAAACTGTTCGAGTTCGGCTTTGAGCTGCGAAATGATGACTTTGATTTTAGCCAGCTGCTCTTCTTCAGGGCTGATGCGGAACTCTTTGTGATCGAGTTCCTGCCAAGTATCCAGTGCTTTTGACAGGTCGTTTTGAATAAACGACCAGCGGTCGATCTTAGCAGGTGCGCAAGATAAGTTTTCTGCCACTGGAGGTGAGTTTTTTTTTGCGCCGGACAAGTTGCTCATTTTAGAGTGTAATGCTACTGTTACTTTTTGAAGTATTCAATAGAATAAACAATTAATTCTTAACTAGTAATTGAGGTTTTATGTCACAAGATATTATTTATACAATGAAGGGCGTTTCCAAAGTATATCCGCCGAATCGATTCGTACTAAAAGATATTTATTTATCGTATTTTTACGGCGCCAAAATTGGGGTTCTCGGCCTTAACGGCTCTGGAAAATCATCTCTGCTAAAAATAATGGCTGGAGTAGATCATGAATTTATCGGTGAAGCCTTTCCTGCAAAAAAAATGAAAGTCGGGTATTTAGAGCAAGAGCCTCAGCTCGATGAAACTTTAAATGTCCGCGACAATATTTTTTCTCAGATGGGTGACCTTCCGAAGCTGATGAAAGATTACAACGCAATTAACGATAAGTTTTCAGATCCTGATTTAGATCCTGACGAAATGAATAAGATGATCGAAAAGCAAGGCGAACTACAGGAAAAAATTGAGGCCTTGGGCGGTTGGGAAGTCGATCAGAAAATTGAAATGGTCATTGATGCTTTACGATGCCCAGATGCAGAAGAAGCAGTGGCCCATTTATCCGGAGGAGAAAAACGCCGAGTTGCTTTGGCGCGCTTGATTATGAGTAATCCCGATATCTTATTATTGGACGAACCTACGAATCACCTCGATGCTGAATCTGTTCAGTGGCTAGAACAATATCTCGCAAAGTTTCCGGGCACTGTCATAGCAGTTACCCATGATCGCTACTTTTTAGATAACGTTGCCGGTTGGATTTTAGAACTAGATCGCGGCGAAGGAATTCCTTGGAAAGGCAACTACACCTCATGGCTTGAACAAAAAGACAAGCGAATGGCTAACGAACAAAAGGAAAGTTCAAAGAAAGCAAAAACCCTCGAGCGAGAACTTGAGTGGATCAGACAAGGCGCCAAAGCCCGGCAGTCAAAATCAAAAGCCCGAATCGACGCCTACGAAACATTATTAAAAGAACCATCTGCAGAAAAAATGCAGGAAATGACCATCTACATTCCACCGGGACCAAGACTGGGCCAAATCGTCATCGAAGCCCAAGCTGTGAGTAAAGCCTTCGGTAAAAAAGTATTATTAGACGGCGTTGACTTCACCATACCAAAAGGCGCAATCGTCGGAGTTATCGGACCAAACGGAGTAGGTAAATCAACACTCTTTAAAATGATTACCGGAAAAGACAAAGCCGATAGTGGAACTTTCAAGGTAGGCGAAACAGTAAAAATAGCTTACGTTGATCAAACCCGAGAAAGCCTAGACGCCAACAAATCAATTTATGAAGAGCTTTCTGGCGGCCAAGACGTAATCCAACTAGGCGGCAGAGAGGTCAACGCCAGACAATACGTCAGCTGGTTCAACTTCTCAGGCACCGACCAACAGAAAAAAGTAGGAACCCTATCAGGCGGAGAAAGAAACCGAGTCAACCTAGCAAAAATCCTAAAAGAAGGAGCCAACTTACTCTTGCTCGACGAACCAACAAATGACTTAGACGTCAACACCATGCGAGCCCTAGAAGAAGCCTTAAACGGCTTCGGCGGATCCGCAATAGTAATATCCCACGATAGATGGTTTCTAGACAGAGTCTGTACCCACACAATGGCCTTCGAAGGAGACTCAAAAGTCCACTTCTACCCAGGAGCCTTCTCAGAATACGAAGAAGACCGAAAAAAACGAATGGGCGAAGATTCTGCCCCTAAAAGAGTAAGATTCAAAATGTTAACGTAATTCTAAAATAATAATGCCCCTGAAGCGAGTTCTGCAAAGCAGATGTCTGAGCTTCAGGGGCATTATTATTTTAGATTCCGCCGACATTTATAAGATACGTATTTCCTTCTAAGGTGTTTTCCATGCTTTTTAGGATTTCCATCCATTGTACGTCTTTTGCCTTTGGGCTTAGGAGGTAGTCCATGAGTGAGAATAGGATTGGGGTTGAGGTGTCGAATTGGCTAGATAGGCCGTTGCTGATGATGTCGATTTTAGCTTTTGTTTTTTCTACGGCGAAGTGTTCGAGGTAGTAGCTGTAGCTTGAGCAGGAGTCGAAGAAGAAGATTTGTTTTTTGTTTGGGTTGAAGTTGAATTTTCCTACTTTTTCTTCAAGGGATGGGATGTCTAGGTTTCCGCCTAGGCCGGAGTGGCCTCCGTAGATGATTACGTCTGCTTCCTCTACTGCTTCTTTGAAGAATTTGGCAAATACTTTTGATCTTGTTCCGATGTCGGTTTCGATTAATAAGTGGTTTATTTCTACGTCAATTACCTTTCCATTATCGAGTTCAATTTGCTTTGTATAAACATTCAATGGCATTTCGGTGTTTTTTCTTTTGCTGCTGCTGAGTTCGAAGCCTTGATTTAGAAATCCGTCTCTTATTTCTTTGTAGTTGGCGTAGCCTGGGTCTTTTTTTACTGAGCCGTCTTCGTAGTAGCCGCTGATGATGTAGATTGAGAATAGACTGCCGTTACCGTTGTCGCCTCTGAGTTGTGGTAATTTAGGGGTTAGGTCCATTTTTTTGTATTCGGCCGGTACGATTTTCAGACTTACCAGTGTTGCCTTCGGCGATTTGCTTAGGTATTCGCAGCCTTTTCTGAAGGGGTCGTAGAAATACCAGAAATCGCCGAATGAATTATAGTGTTCGTCGGTGCACTTTTCGTCGTAAATTTCATAGGGGTTTGTTGGCATTGGCAATTCGAGGCTGCCTTTTGCTAATATTTTTTTTGCAGCCTTTTCGTTTAAAATCATCTTTCCTGAATTTGAGTAAGTGATTGTAATAGTGCCATCGGCCTCTTCTGAAGAAATTATTTTAATTTTCATTTGTGATCTGGGGCCACCCAAGCCGCCTGTAATGGCATCATTGCCGATGTACTTCGCAATCATTGTAGGCGAAGCAAAGATACCAAAGATGTGTTGCGAGTGCATCATAGCGAGGGCTTCGTCGCTACCTTCTTCGTTTTCTACCGGAGCTTGAAAGGTCGCGGTATAGCTGAATTTGACTTCGGTTACGCTGGGTCCGAGTATCTGTGAATTGGCTATTAGGCTGCAAAATAGTACTGTCAAAAGCATCGACAGCCTTGTAATTATGAAAGAGAGCTTCATGGTTTCCTCGTCTATAAGAGTTTTAAAGTGCGAACTATTACCAAAGCAATTTTACGACCAGTTGAATTATCAATTTGCTACGCAGAACTTTTTTTCGCTTTCAAAAAGATCGGCATTTTTTTAACTTATTGAGCATTTAGACCGATAACAGGGTTGGATTAAGAATTGCTTAACCAAGTTGTGGGGTACGTGTGGAAACTAAATTGGGAGGCCTTGTGCGCAGGAATGCGAAAGCAATCATAGTAGCAGCTATATTAAGTTTACCGGTTATGGCGTTATTTCAGAATTGCGGAAAAGTTCAATCTATCGAAGCGACTGATATTGAGGCGCAATTAAA
>JAYVIY010000137.1:0-4799 GCA_043769795.1 Pseudobdellovibrio sp.
TCATATTATACCCCCACTTGAGCTTGTTTTTGGATGAAGTTCAGATTCCATTTCAGATATGACAATATCAGTCTGAAAATCATCTTAGTCACATAGTACATTCCTACTACAAACAATGCGGCTAAACCTATAAAGCCCATGAATGTAAAGAATGTCGACAACTGCACCGTAATAGCAGCGCCCACGAATACAAATTCAACAAAAAAGGCTGCTAGCAGTGCAATGGCCACGACGCCAAATGCGGCTGCAACTGCCCAGCCCGCAAATGTAATTCCTATCACCGCCAAAAACGGGCCCAATACAAAAATTAAATTAAAGGGTGCGAGTACGAGCAAGGCACCAACTGCGCCGAAAACTCCACGAACCTGCAATGACAATTTTTTTTCATCATGAGCTTTTTCAATTTTAATTTCCGCTTTTAGATTCTTCGCCAACTCCACAGGATCTCCGAACGATTTCACAACGTCCTCTTCTGCTCGGCCTGACTTCAAGGCATCATTGATCATTTCATCCTGATCTCGGATAATGTCTTCAATATCGAAGGCCGGAATTCCTTCAAGTTCTTTTCGCAGATTAATGATAAATTCTTGTCGTTTCATTTTTACTTACCACCCTTAATTATGTAATTAACATCAGTTGAAAATCGCGACCATTCGCCGACTAACTTGTCAGTTTGCTGTCGCCCAAGCGCAGTCATTTTATAATATTTTCTGGGAGGCCCCTCGTTGGATTCCGTCAAATAGGTTTCAAAATATTTTTCAATAGTTAACCTTCGCAAGATCGGATAGATTGTTCCTTCAGAAATTTCAATTTTTTTTGAAATGGTTTCAACAAGCTCGTAGCCATAATAATCTCTTTGGCTAACGAGGGCTAAAACACACATCTCGATAACGCCTTTGTTAAACTGTGTATTCATACTTATAGTATATACCGCACAGTACTGTGTATTGCAAGGTACTATTTAAAAAATACTAGACCACTATTAAGTCTAACAATTTCAATAGCTTAGTTAAAATTTAAAAAAAGGTGCCAGCTACCTTTAGATTCGTTCGATGATTATCGCGATTCCTTGGCCGCCGCCGATGCAGGCGCTTCCTAGCGCATAACGTCCATTTCGACGGTGAAGTTCATAAACCAAATGATTCATGATTCGGGCTCCAGAGGCTCCTAACGGGTGACCTACCGCAATGGCGCCGCCGTTCACATTTGTGCGCGAAGAATCCAGTTTTAATTCTTTTTCTACAGACAAATACTGAGCTGCAAAAGCTTCATTAACTTCTACCAAATCCATCTGATCCAAATTCATACCGGCTTTTTCCAAAGCTTTTCTAGCCGCGGGTGCCGGGCCAATTCCCATTACTTTCGGATCGCAACCGACCGCCGCCCAAGAAATAATTCTCGCCATGGGTTTTAAACCTTTTGCCTTTGCAAAGCTTTCGCTGGCCAAAAGAGAACATGCCGCCCCATCAACTATTCCTGAAGCCGTAGCCGCTGTTACCAAACCGTCTTTTTTAAACAATGATTTTAAATTTTGAATTTTTTCTAAGGTGGCATCTGGTTTCGGATGCTCATCGCGATCAATCATCACATCGGCTTTTTTCGTAAGCACTTTTACCGCAGTTATTTCAGCGGCAAAATAATTCTTATCTAATGCTGCTTTGTAGCGCTGTTGCGACTTAATTGAATATTCATCGCAAGCCTGTCGCGTAATGTCGTACTGCGCCCCAAGATTTTCAGCGGTGATAGCCATCGGAATTCCTGCATAGGAATCCGTAAGAGCTGAGGTCATGGCATCTTCCAATTCAAAATTTCCCATACGTAATCCGTCAAAACGAATTTTTCGATTCACGTAAGGAATTTGCGACATCTGCTCGACACCTCCAGCAAGAACGCAGCCGGCATCGCCCGATAAAATCATATCCGCAGCATTGATCCAAGATTGAAAACCAGAACCGCAAAGACGATTAACTAAATAAGCTCCTACATGAACCGGAATTCCGAGTTTAAGCCCTGCATGCCGCGCAAGATAAGCCGCATCAGCTCCACTTTGTACAACGTTACCGATAATAATCTGCCCGATATCCAAAGTACTGACTCCGGAAGCCTGAATTGTTCCGATTCCTGCTGCAACCGTTAAATCTGTTGCCGAAATATCTTTCAAGGCTCCACCGAATGCACCGAACGCAGTTCTTTTTCCCGATATAAATACTATTTTTTCCATAGGTTGTAGGTTAAGAATAAGTACTCGAGATAGCAAGTTGATTTTAGGAGCTGTTGTGAACATACTCGTCATAGGTTCTGGCGGTCGAGAACACGCCGTTGTAAAAAGTCTGTCGGTATCAGCAAAGCTGAATAAACAGCCGAATAAAATATTCTGTTCACCGGGTAATGCCGGCACTTCCGAATCAGCCAGTAATATAGATCTCGACCTAAGAAATCATTCGCAAGTCGTTCAATTTTGCACACAAAATAAAATTGAGTTGGTTTTTATTGGCCCGGAAGATCCCTTGGTCGATGGCTTAGCCGACACTCTGCGCTTGAACAAAATTTCGGTTTTCGGCCCTTCAAAAGAGGCCGCACAACTCGAAGGATCAAAAGTATTTGCCAAAGAATTTATGAAACAGGCTGATGTACCAACCGCCCCAGCCGATATTGTCAGCAGTGTTTCTGAAACCCTGAAAGCCGCCGTCAATTATTCGCCGCCCTATGTACTTAAAGCCGACGGCCTCGCTGCCGGTAAAGGCGTGTTCATTTGTTCTGACTTAATTGAACTGAAATCGGCTGCAGAAAACATTTTTGAAAAAAAAATTCTGGGTCGCGCCGGTGAAAAAGCACTGCTCGAACAAAATCTGCCTGGAAAAGAAATCTCGCTTCTTGTTCTCACTAACGGTTCCGAGTACCAGGCTCTACCGATGGCGCAAGATCACAAAAGATTGCGCGACAACAATACAGGCCCGAATACCGGTGGCATGGGAACTGTGGCACCCATGGCTATCGAGACTGTACTTTATGAAAAAATCATTTCAAAAATTGTTAAACCTTCGATAGAAAACTTAAAGAATAGAAATTATTTATATCGCGGAGTTTTGTTTATCGGGCTGATGATCGTAGACGACGAGCCGTTTGTACTTGAATACAATGTGCGCTTCGGAGACCCCGAAACACAAGTCATACTCCCTTTAATCGAAAACGACATAGCAGAACTTTTTTTCGAACTCAGCCAGGGTCGTTTAAACAAAATTATTAACAACGAGAAAACAGCAGTTTGTATCGTTAACGCAGCCGAGGGCTATCCCGACAAACCCATAAAAAATAAATTAATAATTTTACCCAAAAATATAGAAAATACCTATACACTGCATGCAGGTACGGCTTTGAACGAAGATCGAGAACTGGTCTCCGCTGGAGGGCGCGTGCTTAATATAATAGCGGTTCGGGACAATTTTACACTTGCGTGCGAAGCGGCTTATGACTTAAATGCAAATGTAATCTTTGAAGGCCGCCAATTTCGTACCGATATTGGTCGATATAAATAAATTAATGACCCGAAAATTTCTGAATGCTAGCTTCAGAAATTCATTTTAGGGGGCAGAAATGGGGCTTGAATTGAACTCTGATAAAACACCTGATTTAAAAACAGAACAAGACACAAATGAATCCGCTTTAAATTCGAGTAACGAACCAATTAAGAACCTGGCCTATTACAATAAAATTTTAACGCCTGCCCTTTCACAAAAATATTTTGAACGAAATCCAATGAGAATAGCTTACGCGGTGATGTACTTGGCAGTTAACGCCGCTCTCATTTTTGCGGTGCTCAATTTTGAAATGCACTGGGTTTTAAAACTTTTAGCCGGTTTGGTTATCGGTCAGCTTAATGCCGGCTTAGCATTCATATCTCATGAAACACTACATGGTTCAGTTCTTAAAAATAAACACTTGCAGGATCTGGTGGCGTTCTTTGCCTTTGCTCCGTTTTTGATGTCTCCGACCTACTGGAGATTTTGGCACAATCGACTTCATCATGGTAATACCCAGTATATCCTGAAAGACCCCGACGCATTTCCAACGATGACTGTTTATCGTCAATCTAAGTTCATGCAACGCTTGTTTCAATGGACTCCGGGCGCCAATACGATACGTAGTTATTTTTACTTTTTCTTCTGGTTTTCATTTCAATCTTTTCTAAACCAGATCTACATGCGCTTCGGAAATAAGATGTGGTCTGATATGAAACACACCCGCGTGAGCATCGAGTTCGGATTACAATTAATGATGATGGCGTCGCTTGTATATTTTGTCGGAATGAGCAACTTTGCTTTTCTGGTTCTCATTCCTTTTGCAATTCAGAACTACACAGTGATGAGTTACATATCGACAAACCATAATTTGTCTCCACTGACGAAAGTAAACGATCCGCTGGTTAACTCTTTAACCGTAACGACTAATCCTCTGTTTGATTTTATTCACTTGAATTTCGGATATCATGTTGAGCATCATATTTTTCCGAGAATGAGCGGTGCTTATACTAAAAAAGTTCATGCTGAACTGAAGAAGCAGTTTCCTGATACTTATCAGTACATGAAAAAATCCGAAGCTTTGAAATTGCTTTATGGAACTGCACGAATTTACAAGAATCACACAACTTTGATTAATCCGACAAGTTTACAAACTTATAAGACTTTACCAATTCCAGCGAAGGGATAATTGCGATTTGGTTTCGGCTGCCGAAATTGAATGCGAAATAATAAGATCTTTATTGTTGGATATATTTTCAAACACTTCTACTTCGGCTTTAG
>JAYVIY010000138.1:0-12281 GCA_043769795.1 Pseudobdellovibrio sp.
CGCCATAAGGACTCCTCAAGACTCTTTAAATTTTCAAAATCAGCATCTAATAATTTCATAAATTTCCTTTTTCTTTCTCAGGCTAGCTAATATAACTCATTTTACGTAAATACTGTAAAAAACTCCAACCTTAATGCAGCACTGGACTTTGTATTTACCCTAGGGGAAAGTATTCCGAATACAACAAGGGGCCAATATGCGTATTTCATTCATCATCTTAATCTGTTTTACCGGTATTTTTGCAAATGCCGATAGTTTAAGTTTTTCAGATCTTTTAAAAATACCAAGCAAAGATGTGAAGCTAGATGACTATTTAAAACTCTCAGAGCGCGAATCCGTTAACAGTATGGCGAGCACTTTAAGATCAGTCCAGCTTGTTCGCTCAATGGAAACTCTTAATTTAAAAAACCTCGAATCAAAATCAAACCCGGAAAAAATTCAAAATGTAAAATCAAGAATTGATTTGCTCAGTAAGACTTTAATTAAGGTTGAGCTTACTATTGCCGAAACCCTCATTTACGTGGTTCAGCTTCAAGCCTATTTCGAATTTAGTAAAAAATTAAACGATGCCACGCTGAATAATTTGGTCCAAAAGAGCAAGGCAGATCTGGTTGCGAAAAAACAGAAAATATTTGAAATGATGTTAAATCACGACATTGAAATGTTCAAAACCAATTACGACGAAATCGCCAAATTAAATGAAAAATCTGCCATTAAAAAAGATGACAAAGAATATCTAAGTCCTGACGAGATCCGAGATGGAATTTTAGAACTGGAGAAAATGAAACAGGTGATGAGTGAAAATCACAAATGCCTTTTAGATAAGAGCTGCCACTACTGCGGACTTAGAGTCAGCCCTAAATCCTGCGATTCAGATACCAAAGGCCGCTTAAACAAAATTTTAGTGGAACGAATTGACGAAGCCGCTAGCAATTTTAGTAAACGCTTTGAAAAGTGGACGAAGTAATTTTGTCTGGGAGAATTTTGAATTTTTTAACACGCAACCTTACATATGATAATTCGCAGATAGTAATACAGATAGGGCCGGAGACTCAGGTCTAAGTAGCATAAAAACACTTTTTCGATAATTCAACAGGATCTGCCGCCCCAATTTTGCTTCGGATCCTTCGTTCTTATAATTTTTCGGTTACCGGAAATAAAAATTCCAGCTATGTCTGCGGCGTGGATATGACCTGTGCGGCTTTACTTCAAATGAAGTATTTGAACTTACGTTAAATTTCGTCTCAAATTGAAATTACCGTATGATTTTTATTCGACAGTAGTCGATCTATTCGCCAGAATCGGATGCCTAATCGACTTCATTGCCTTTAAGCCGGAGCTTGCTTTGCAATATATCAATGTAAGCTTTGGAGAATTATGCTCAAAAATAGAAAACTTTTACTAATGATGTTTTTGTCAGTAGTAACGTTACTTTTCTTTATCAACTGCAACAAGATAAGCTGGGCCGCAGTTAATACTCCGGGTTTGGATTCTTCTAATATAGTAGCTGGCAGCGGGACTGATCCGGCAGACTCTCCAATATCTCCAACTTCTACAACTTCTCCATCACCAAACGTACCGGTTGTGCAACAGGCCTGCGGTTCAACAAGTCACCAGAAAATCACACTCAACTATTTTTTCCCAAAGCCAAATTTTACCTGCGAATGGGGCAAAGGCGGAAACCTGATGGAATTGGATTTGCATTTTCAAGCTCGGATTGAACAGGAACAAGCTCTTGTCATGGGCCCAAATACAATTATATGTGACGTCAAATTTGACTTTGCCCAACAGCAGTTTCTTTATGATGATCACTTCTTACTTACTTTCGATAATGCGGTCATTGCCAGCTCATATAATTTCGGAAGCAAGCTGACCAGTCAGGCCAATCTACTAAGATACGACTGGAAAAAAATTGCCGGAATGTATTGGGATAAAACTCAAGAAGGCACCTATTGCCCGGCAAACAGCACCTGCTCATGGCCCGAAACTGATGTTCCAGGTACGATCAAGATCTCGTATCCATCAAGCGTGTTTCAGCAATTGGTAGCAGAAGATCTTACCCGCACCAGCCATTCACTTAAGTTTGTGGCGATCGGCGATAACGATGCTGATGACTGCGAACACACAGACATACGTTTTTCAATCGAAGTGGATTTTGTAACGAAACCGTGATCAACATATTTCTTCTTATTTTTTTGCTGGCATTATTTCCAAGATCAACTTGGAATAAACTAGGTCTGCTCGGATTAAATAAAATCTTTAATCGGGATTGAATAACCCCACCTCTACATAATGCATTAATTCCCCGCCTTACCGATAAAAATCTCTTTATGTTTCACAGGACTTTTTGAGTGGGTTTTCTATTTAGACTCATCCTAAAAATTTACCGTGAGCCTCGGCGCTTTTCGTCTCTCATTTGGCTGATTACCAATGCTATTATTTCAAGATCCACTTATTAAATAATAAGATATACTTGCCCATTAGTGATGGAAATTCTAAGTCAACCTTGCCTGTTTGTAAAATTTGGTTAATTTTTTTTCCATCAATGGTGGTTGGAGTTCTTTTGCCATTTTTAAGAGGATGCCACAATTAGCCGTATGTCCTTATAAAGTTTAAAAATCAGAAATCTGATCAATTAGCTCGGGATTATCAATAAACGGATTAGCGTTATTTTGGTACTTTTCAATTTCTCGGTTTCGAAATCGCTCTTCATCATCAACCAGATCTTCTTTATGCCAAGATCGCAGATACATCTCCTGATGTTCATCAATGGCAGCACCGTACCTGACGGCAAAATAAAATAAAGCCCGCGCCACATTTCCTTTGTGCTGTAGTGGTGGTTCAAAACAGTGCTCTAAAAATTCATTAAGGCCGCGCTTACTTTGATCGGCTTCCCATTTAACTACACTTACATTACAGAAGGGTAAGCTTCCACGCATCGAATTACTAAAACTCGTTGCAGCAAAGAGATGATGGAGGTCGCTTTTGGCGTCTCCACGGGCGCCTTCTGACTGCGGCCATGTATGCTCAATATTCATCACCTTCGGGCTTGGGATACCATCTAGAGCTAAGCAAAACAGCGGTGAGTAAACACCACATATCAAACCTTGAGACTTATTTAGCTTTGTAAACAGGATTTCATTAGCTTGTTTATAAGATATAGGATGATGAGTGCTTCTTACAGCTTGGGCAAGGTCGGTGCGAAGGTCAGCAGAAACATTAAAAGCAATAAAAATGAGAAAAGCTAAAATCATGGGTGTTAATTAGCAAACTGCATCGTTTGAATCAATATTTTTAATGAAAGATCTAAGTAAAATAAAGCACTTTCCGCATATGTTGAAAACATCTCCACCTCTACATAATGCATTAAGCACCGCCTTACCAATAAGATCTCATTATGTTTCACATGATTTCTTGCTTGGCTTTTTCTATTTAGAAGATCAAGGGTTCTAAATTTAAAGCGTATTTGGTTAATTATGATTCGCCCGAAGCAAGAATGGAAAAGACTAGGCCAAAGACCGCCACACTTATTGATATAGAACCTCAACTCAAGTTAGACTTTAACCATGCTTTTCAATGCAAAACGCTTCCTTTTAATTTTGTTTACAATTTTACTTTATTCATCGGAGGCCTGGGTGAGCGGTAATGCCAGTTTAAGCGTGATTGAGCCGAACTTAATGTACAGCTACACAGAAAATTTTCGCAGAACACTTCGTAGTGAAGATTATGAAAGCTATTGGAAGGATAAGCGTGATTACTTTGATGCTGTCATGGCGTTTGGTCAAATTCCTATCCAGAATTTTCTGCGCGAACTGAAGACGGCTGGAATTATAGTTAAAGAATTGGATTTGACGAAAATTCTACCCGAAAATACCGCTGAAAATGCAGAAGATTTGAAAGCCCAAAGCCAAAGGCTTTATGTCCGATTTCAAATTTCAGAATCAAGAGGCGATACACAAATCACCCTGCAACTTGAAAAACCCTTGGATGACAAAAGGGCCAAAGCCCTTGTTGAAGCTGCCAAGAAAATCGCATTTCATCAGTTCGAAAAAACATGGCAAGAAAAAGACGAACCGCCAGTAAAGCCGGACTATTTTCAGCGTGGACTGATGGTTTATGAAGCTCATGACAACTATTCCATAGGACTTACATTGCTCGCCCAATTTCGCACACAACACAAAGAAATTCTTTTAAATCTACTGGAGAAGCATTTGAAAGAGATCTCTCCTAAGCTAGATCAGTTATTAAAGTCCTCTATTGCTGATAAGAAATTCTGGCTAGAGCCTAAGGATTTGATCTCACTTAAAGAAAAGCTGGGCAATGACTTCGACAAAAAACTTAATGAAGATCAACATCCCAATAAGTCTGTTTTTAATCCCAATGGGCCTCTCTTCGATGATTTCGGAAGACGTAGCACTGCCAATTGGGGGTTGTTAAAATTGAATCTATTATTTGTATCGAAAACCAATTGGAAAAATTCGGAATCCTTTGAGGGAAACCGTGGGGCTTTTGAAACCGAATTTACGCGGCTGATCCGCGAATTACATTAAGTCGAAGTATTAGAGATAAATTCTGAAGAATCTAAATTTTGGAGGTGACGGCGTAAAGCCTCCTAACCTATTGTATTTATTAGACTCCAGCTTACCAAAGACTAAAAAGGACTACATTTTTTACTGATTTTAGCGGCTGCTAAAATACTTTTCCCAGCCACCACCACCCACCCTCTACCTATTAATTACCTACAAAGTAGACTTGACTCTACTTTACACGCCTGTAAAGTAGATATATGTCTACTTTACAAAGATACCTCAAAAAGCACATTGTTGCAGATTTGTCCGAAAAAATGGTCTTTTTGGGCGGACCAAGACAAGTTGGAAAAACGACGTTTTCGCAGTCGTTGATTGCCCATTACAAAGACGGGCATCCCGCCTATCTAAATTGGGATGACATTGAAGATCGTAACAAGATTCAAAAAGGCTCTTTTTCTAAAGACTCAACTTTAATTGTTCTGGATGAAATTCATAAATTCATCCATTGGCGCAGCCTTGTGAAAGGCTTCTATGACAAACTTAAAAATACTTATCAGTTCTTAATCACAGGATCAGCACGGCTCGATTATTACCGTAAGGGCGGAGATTCTCTTTTGGGCCGATATCACTATTACAGAATGCATCCGCTGAGCCTGCCGGAAGTTGTAAAATCTTGGGGGCCCAAAGATGTTACGCAAAAGATGATTGATCTTTTGGAGTATGGCGGATTTCCTGAACCTTATTTGAAGAAAGATTCGACTTCATTGCATCGTTGGCACAGACAGCGAAGGGAAAGAATTGTTTATTCAGATATTCGCGATTTAGAAAACGTCAAAGAGATTTCAAATATTGAGCTTTTGATTCAAGCTCTTCCTGAGCGTGTAGGGTCTCCATTGTCTCGTAAAAATTTAGCACAAGATCTTCAAGTCGATTTTAAAACCATTGAAAAATGGATCACTATTCTTGAAAATGTTTACTATTGTTATCGCATCTTGCCTTATGGTCCGCCAAAAATAAAAGCCGTAAAAAAAGAACAAAAAATTTACTTTTGGGACTGGAGCGAGTTAGAAGATGTTGGAGCAAAGTGGGAAAACTTTGTGGCTAGCCATCTCCTAAAGTACTGCCATTTTGTTGAAGATACAGAAGGTATAAAAATGGAAATTCGCTTTTTAAGGGATATTGAGGGTCGAGAAGTTGACTTTGTCGTTCTAAAAAAAGGTAAGCCTCTTTTTGCTGTTGAATGTAAGACTGGCGAAAAGAAAACATCGCCACATCTTAAATACTTTTCCGAAAGAACAAGTATTCCGATGTTTTATCAGGTCCACCAGGGCACCCGAAGTCAGATGATGTCAGACCGAATTTCAGTGTTGCCCTTCACAGAGTTTTGCAAAGAACTGAATTTGATTTGAAACTTGGAGGTGACGGAGGTCTTAGCCTTAAGTAACTGTAATTATTGGACCTACTTCCGGCAGGGACTACAAAGGACTACATTTTAAGTCTCTCAGCCCGACCGTTTAGCTGCCACTTTTATATAACTTGACCCAATTTTAAAAATGTGTCATGTTATATATATGCAAAAGATTCCCAAACCACTCAAGAAATCACCCTTTACGTACCGACAGGCCATGGATCAAGGTCTAACTCAACGGGCATTGCAATACCTCGTTGAGTCAGGAGATCTTGAGCATGTCTCCAGAGGAATCTACCGCACAGCGGGCCAAGACTACAGCGAAGAGGATCAATACCGGGCAGCAACCCTGCTTATGGGGGCTCCGAGCGCCATCTGCTTGATTTCGGCCCTCTCCCATTATGGTGTTACAGATCTGATACCTAAGAAAACTTGGATCGTGGTTCCGCATACAAAGCGCAGCCAGCATCGTGAACTTAAATTACAACGTAGCCGAAGCCCAGAGTGGGACATTGGAATCGAATCACGACAAGGCTACAACATCACCAGTCTTGAAAGAACCCTTGTTGAGGCCATCTGCTACCGCAATAAAATCGGAACCTCAACCGCCATCAACGCCCTCCGTAAAGCAGTGAGCAGCAAAAAGACCTCACTTTCAAAAATCATGGCTATGGCGAAACAACTGAGCGTACTTCACCGGGTACTTCCGTATATTGAGACATTGGCATGAGCGAAACTATTTCTGCCAAAAACATCATGAGTTCATTAAAGAAACTTGCCAAAAATACCAAGGGTAGTTCCATCAATGAACTCAGACTGATTCTAGCACTTGAACGAGCGGTCGCAAGAATTGAAGCTCACCCAAAGCTTTCAAAGCACCTTGTTTTTAAAGGTGGATTTGTACTACTTAAAACCATCAATTCTGACAGGTTCACTCGTGACGTGGATGCTCTGGCCATAGATCTTTCTCGCAAACAAGTTCCAAAATTAATTGAAGTGGCTCTTTCAAATAATTTGCATGATGGGCTCTGGTTTGGCGACATCACAACCGAAGATTTAAAAGATCAAGGCCCCTATGGTGGCTATCGTTTTACGGCCGCTTTTCAAATTGAAGACCCGACAGTTAAAACAAGGCCCAGCATCAAGCGCTTATCGCGAATTCACCTTGATGTAGGATTCGGTGACCCCATTGAAACTCTTCCAAAAAAGCAACTGATGATATCCATATTAAACATTGGTGAGCCAATCTCATGGTCAGTTTATCCGTTTGAGTATATTTTCGCAGAAAAACTAGAGGCCTTATTTTCACGAGGCTCGGCCAACTCAAGAGCAAAAGATATTTACGATATGCCGCTGATTTATAAACAAATTACCAATCAAAAGAATTTACATAAAGCCATAGTTCGTACATTCAACAACCGCAAAACGCCGATCCCAGAATCATTTTTCTTAGTGGCTCAAGAATATCAACTGGAAGTTATGCAAAGCTCTTGGCCTTCTGTTGAGTTACTTGATAGCAAGGCCTCGTTTGATGAAACATGGGCTGACTTTCTTAAAATTTTGCAGTTGTTAGATTCGAGGTAACAGCGCGCGCGGGCCACACAAAATCATTGAGGCATGCTTAAATAAAAGTCAATAACAGCTTTGTTTTTCTTAAAGCCACGTGGATAAAAACATGAGAAACTTTGTCGTGCTTAAAATTAAAATATTGGTTTTTATTTTATTTTCTCCTATGTCTTTATTTGCGCAAACCATCTCCGAAGGTGTTCCCATGGGCGATGTACAATGTGGATGCCCAGGTGGAATGAAATATCAAGGGTCCGCCGCCACTTGCGAGGAAGCCTGTTTTGGAACATCTAAACAAGCTCCAGCTATTGATTACGAAGCACAAAGGCGCGAGCAAGACGCTATCGCTGAAAGACAGCGGCATCAGGTCGAAGCAGAACGAAAAGAACGAGAACGACAAGCAGAATTAAAACAAAAAAGAGACGCCGAATTTATTCGTGACCGTGACGCCTCGGTCAGTAAACTCAAAGGTTCTTCAGCCGACACAAAGCCGCAACTAAAAGGTCTTTTAAATACTGATAACTTTGGCCTTAAAGGCAGCAACTACAATACAAACTCCAAATTAAAAGCAGCAACGCCTAATAGTCCTAGCCTCGATAAGTCAGCCGCAATTACCAAAACTTTAAAGGCCTTAAATTGCGCATTACAATCAATAGTTGAAGAATTTAAAACAGCAAAAGGCAGTAATTCAGATGAAGCCATAAATCTTGATGCCGATCTCGCCGATATTAAAAAGCGATTGGAAATTGCGCCTTCTGGATCAAAAGACACAATTCAAGTTAATTCAATTTCACTTAGTCACTTGAGCCAAAACAAAAATAAAGAATCTCAATTTGTTGGAAGTATTATCATCAATAGACATGAAGATACCGGCGAAGTTCATATTATTGTCGAAGATGAGTCGACCCAAACGGCAAATATTCTGTTTCGACTTTTTGGCAAAAAAGTCTCTAGAAAAAAAACTCATAATATAATGATCCTCGACCGTACTGGAAACATATTAGATAAAGAAATAACAAATGCAGTTAAAAAATGTACAATCTCAAAATAAATATACTTGTAAAACTAATGAAAGAATCTAAATGAAAACAACAAATCTAATTATTCTCATTGCTTTAATATCGTTTTCAACAATGCTTCAGGCAAAGGAGTCTGCAGTGACACAATTACAGACCCTCACTTTAGAATTGCAAAAAACTCCCACCGACAATGCCCTACGAGAAAAAATTATTAAACTTGTCGGCAAAACCAAACCTGATATTCCTGAAGATGCCCAAAAACATTTTGTTGAGGGTATGACCATTTCTCAAATGGCAAAAACGCCGGAACAACAGAAAATGGCAGCGCAAAGTTTTACAGAAGCTCTTAAATTTGCACCTTGGTGGAGTGATGCCTACTACAACCTTGGCGCTTCACAAGAGCTGTCTGAACAATACGACGAAGCCGAAAAAACCTTTGGCCTTTATCTATTATTTAATATTTCAAAAAAAGAAAATCGCGATGTGCAAAATCGTATTTACGCACTGGCCGCAAAGAAAAAAATGGCAAAAAGTGCCGAGCCTGATTTTACTGGTGTCTGGGAATGCAGTGGATGTGATTTTCCTATTTCATTTGAAAGAAACAGCTCTGGGTGGATCGTAAAAGAACTCAATCAAATTAAACCTATAGTTAGGGTTGAGGGGCGACAAATAAAGACTGAGATTGGTAATAGCTGGTTTACGGCACATTGGGATTTCACACTCTCAGCCGACGGCCTTTCTCTCGAAAAGACTTGGTATGACACTCAATCATCTGAAGAGTATAGTAGGATGAAGGCAGCGAGCCCCAGTTCAATGCTTACTGAAATTAATGTTCGCAAAACTAAAACGATGAAAAAGAAACCTTAGAACCCTTGATGAGATAGTCATTCATTCGATCTGAATCTAGTCATCAGAAACGTAGCCCCCGCCCCAAGCCCTTCAAAAAAGACTACAAAAGACCTACAACCGAAATTTCTCGATAGGGAAACGACGGGAAAACTCCGCCACACAAAATAGGAAAGAAATTTAACTTAACTGTTTGATCTTACTATTGATTATAAAAAAAGAGCCGCTTAGTTGCGGCTTTAAAAGAATTTTGGAGGTGACGGAGGGACTTGAACCCCCGTACAAGCTTTTGCAGAGCCTTACCTAGCCGCTCGGTCACGTCACCCTATTAGAAAGTAAAACTAATCTAAGAGAATCAGTGTTTTAAGTCAACCCATGCCCTTTTCAAGCTGTTCAAATGGCCTTATGACCCAGCGTTCAGCCCTATTGTAATCGTCAATGGTCAAAACTAATGAGTTTTCACCGCTTGATCCTTGAGCATTTCGATCGAATGCATAAATCATTGCAACCCGATTCAGATAGTTTTTTCGGCGGGTTGAAAGTTGCGAATAGTATGAATCAAGTAAGAGCGGAGTTTGTGGAGTTTCAAAAGAGTCGGCATTTTTTGAAAAATTCGCAACTCTTTTTAGAATACTCGTGCCGCTGATTTTGCGTTCTTGGCGGGCCTGAGTAAAAAGAAGCAGGCCGAAGCGGTCAAGCAATGGTCCTGAAAATTTTTCGAGATAGCGTGTGCACTTGATCCGAGAAAAACGACAACTTAAATTCTTTTTTAATGGTGTCCATTTACCGCATGGGCACAAGTTGGTTGTAGCGACCACTTGAAAATCAGAGTTGTACTCGCGATGGTAGGCGCCGCGCGAAAGCCGCAGCTTTTCGCCGGTCATCGGGCCCCTGAGAGATTCTAAGATTTCTGGGCTGAATTGCGAAAATTCATCAAGTAAAAGAACACCGCCCTGCACGCGCTCGATTTCGCCTTCGTATAGGGAGGCACCGCCACCTAAAAAGGCGGCCGGCGTTATACTGTGATGAGGCGAAACCACAGGTCGCCAAGAGTCTTCATAGCGAATCGTCTTTTCCGGATCCGGTTCTTTTAAAAAAGAATTGAGTGAGAATGCTAAAGTTGATTTACCGGCGCCGGAGTCTCCGGCTAAGAGCGCATGCAGGCCGCTCGTTGCTGCTAAAAACAGAAATTCGGCTTCGTCTTCCGTGTAAAATCTCTCGATCCCCGCCTTAGGTCGCTGAAATATTTTTTTATTCGTCGTAAAATTGATTTCAATATCTTTAAGATTTTCTAAGCGAAAGCAGCTCGAGTTAACCCCCTGCCCGGTCAATATTTTTAAATCTTTCAGGTAAGATTCATTCTGGGTTAAATCGGATGGCTCATAAACGCTGCCGTCTAAACCGAGCTCGCCGTAAAGCACCCAGTCTTCATGAATACGAGAAGCATCAATTTGTTCGGTTTTAAGAAGTATACCTATCGCCACCGCAAATTCGAGGCCGCGCGAGCTCTTACGCAGGTGATTGGGTTTTATATTAACAATCATTTGACTAGTTAACGGAAATTTATAGCCTGAGCTTTTCAGTGCCGACTTGATCCGATAAAAACTTTCTTTGATAATACGGTCCGGTAAACCAAGAAAATGAATCTGCGGAATACCCGGAATAAATTCTATTTCAACTTCGGCCACTTCAAGCCGATTACTGTTCTGAATAAGGGATTTAAGTTTCATATCAAACTCACCTGCAAATCAGCGTTGCTAGCGAGATTCAACCAGTGAAGCTTTCAGATTCGGAATACGGAATTAAATCGACCTATCCTTCATTTTTGATAGCGGATGATGTTCTTCGATTGCTTTTGCCGCTGTGTTGGTTGATACCGCCGTGTAGATCTGAGTGGTTTGAATACTGGCGTGACCAAGTAAAATTTGAATCGAACGCAAATCGGCGCCGCCCTCTAATAGCGCCGTAGCGCAGCCGTGCCTGAAGCGATGCGGATGTACGGGCTCACTAAAGCCTGCCTTAACAGACCACGCTGCAAGCCATCTCCAGACATCAACACGTGATGGGCGGTGGCCGCGATCGTTGATGAGTAATGCCGAGTTGCCTGAGCCCTGGATGAGTTTTTCGCGGGATTCTTTAAGGTAACTTTCAAGGGCGAAATAAAGTGCATCAGTGAGCGGAATCAATCTTTCTTTGCTGCCTTTACCTAAAACTTTGACCCAACGGTCAGTGGCTGAAAAATCGCTTAAATTCAGGCCGATGAGTTCGCTGACGCGGCAGCCGAGCCCGTAAAGAAAAAGTAAGGTTAAGTGGTTGCGTGAAGCTTTAGCTTTATCCGGCACCGTGCAGGCTAAAAACAGTTTTTCGAAATCATCAATGCTGATGGCTTTCGGTAATGAGGTTTTTACTTTGGGTGGTTTTAAATCGCGAAGTTCGCTGCACTTTACACCGCGGGTTTCACAATATTTAAGGTAGGTTCTGACGCTACTGATAACCCGCGCCTGCGATCGGGTTGAAAGACCTTCTTCTTTCATAAAGTCGAAAAATTCGATCAACCTTTTATTTTTTTCGCTGAATTTATTGTAAAGTTCAAGATCGCGTCGATAAGCCATTACCGTATTTAATGAGCGGCCTCTTACGTTTTGCAAATCATCAAAGAAGTCTATCCAAAGTGTATTATTCATAGTTGTATCCAAATCTGATACATAAATGATGTCTTTGAATCGAATATTAGACAAGCTTTTATAACACAAAAAAAACTCCAAGCATTTGGCTCTTTGCTTGGAGTTTTAAGATGCTTTTAAAATTTTAAAAACTTTTAGTTCATATAGAACTGTAAACCCTGACAATAGTAACCATTAACTTGCTCGATGATCATTCCACCTGAGATGTATGAAGTTGAAGAGTACTGAT
>JAYVIY010000139.1:0-1736 GCA_043769795.1 Pseudobdellovibrio sp.
GAAAAAAAGATGACTTAGAATCCGTAGTAGAAGCAACCCTTAATGGCATTTTAGAAAAAGGAAATTTTGATTTATCTTACGAAATGAATCTGACCAAAAAAGAAGAAATTACTGAAATTAAGATTGAGTTTTCCGGTAACGATGAGGAGCTTTTAAAAGACTACAAAGGCCAACTTTTAGACGCGATTCAGCTGATCATCAAGCGAGTAACCCAACATCACTTTTCTGATACTCAAACTAACGTAATTGTAGATTGCGGCGGTTATAGAGAAGAGTCGGATGCGGCTCTTGTCGAAAGAGCAGAGCACTTAAAAACGATTGCAATAGAACAGGGAAAATCGGTGTACTATCGAGCGCTTCCTCCAAAAGAGCGAAAAGTAGTTCACCAATATTTGGCGCTAGATGGACGAGTAAAAAGCCGTTCTTTGGGTGATGGGCTTTATAAGAAAATAAAAATTTATCCGGCAAAGGCCGCTAATCCGGCGAATGCAGAGTCTGACAGTCCGGATGATAATTAGTATAGGCATTAGTTAATGTGGAACCGCGATGAACAGACAATATGCGCTCTTTCGACACCCAATGGTGTGGGCGGAATTGCTGTTCTTCGGGTAAGTGGTTCAAGCGCCCTTGCGATCTGTAAAAAAATCTCTAAGTCTCTTCGAAAAAAAGAAATCATTGAGTCTCATAAATCTTATTTTTCTGATATTCTCGATTTAGATGAAAACAAGCTCGATGAAGCTCTAATTACTTATTTTGCCCATGGAAAGTCTTTCACCGGCGAAGAGGTCGTTGAGATTTCTTGCCACGGAAGCCCCTTCGTAGTTCATCAAATTTTAGACTTGCTGGTTAAATGCGGGTGCCGATTAGCTGAAAAGGGAGAGTTTACCTACCGTGCCTTTATGAACGGAAACATAGATTTGGTGCAGGCCGAATCGACGCTTTCACTCATTGAAAGTCAGAACGCAGCCGCCGCGAAAATGGCGCTGAGACAATTGAGCGGTCATGTCTCAAAACAAATTGAAGAACTCATTTCTGACCTTACTTGGAGCCTGGCACATATCGAAGCGTCAATTGATTTTGCCGAGCAGGGCGTGGAAGTTGTAGATTCGAAGGTTTTGATTTTAAAATTAAAAAGCGTTGCGGGCGCGCTTGAAAAGCTGGTTAGTTCTTATGAGTCAGGCAGGCTAATCAAAGACGGAATCACTGTTGCTTTGATCGGCGAACCCAACGTTGGAAAATCGAGCCTATTGAACTTACTTCTTCAAGAAGAACGCGCGATAGTTACGCCTATTGCCGGCACCACCAGGGATATTGTTGCCGACACAATCGTGCACAAAGGTGTTAAATTTAAAATTTGCGACACGGCTGGGCTTCGAGAAACCATTGACCAAGTTGAGATCATTGGAATTGATAAATCGAAAAAAGAGGCCGAAAAAGCCGACGTGCTTTGCTTCGTTTTTGATTGCTCAGACCAGAATTGGAACCGAGCACTGTCGCTGGCCAAGCAGCTGAATAATTCGAAAAAGATTTTTTTGCTGAATAAATCAGATATGATTTCGCAAGAAGCGCGTGAAGAGTTACTTAAGAGATTTGACGATAAAACAAATGCTATTTTTACATCTGCAATTACCCAGTCGAGCCGCGATCAGATTTATTCTTTTATCCTTAGTTCGGTCGGAAGCCTCGAATTTTTGAATGAAGCTGTGATTTCTTCGGCGCGACAAAACGAGGGAATT
>JAYVIY010000140.1:0-4793 GCA_043769795.1 Pseudobdellovibrio sp.
GCCACATCTGAGATCATAGTTAAGGTGTACTGCAGAAAATCAAAATCAGAAATAATGCGCTGACCGAGGCCTTCGATCGAAACAATTGATTTAAAGAACATCATCAATTCGGTCGGTAACAAAAGGCCCTGTTGAGCCGCTATGCTTGACGACGACATCAGAATTTTTCCGATATTCATGTGTTTAGTCGTTAGCCCGTAATAGGGTGAAATTAACGATTGTAATTCTTTTCCGAAAAGATCCACGTTGACCTGGTCTGAGAAAGGCGCCAAATCGACATATTCATAGGCGAGCCTCACATAATCTTCTTTTGAAAGTGCAATCAGCATATTAACAATAGCACTCTGAGTTTTCGAATTGAGCCTGCCGACCACTCCGAAATCAATCAAACCGATTTTATTATCGGGAAATACGAAAAAATTTCCGGCATGAAGGTCACCGTGAAAGAACCCGTCAATAAAAACCATCTTCAGGTACGCTCTTAGCCCGGCTTTGACAACTTCCGCGGCGTCAACATTTTCCTGTTTCAGTGAATCTGATTGCGAAAGACGCTTTCCCTGCATCTCTTCCATGACCAACACGCGTTCAGTGATCAGATCAAAGTAAACATCCGGAATCTTAACATTAGTTTCAGATTTAAAGTTTTCTTTAAACTTTCTGATGTTGTTGGCTTCAACAACAAAATTTGTTTCAAGCTCAAGTGTTTTAAAATACTCGTCAATCATTCCGATCGGATTAAAAGGTCGAATTTCAGGTACATAGCGCTCAAGCAATTCGGCAATAAAATAAAGGACGTTCAGATCGTCATTTATAACCTGAACTATGCCCGGACGCTGAACTTTGATGACGACGTCCTGTCCCGAAACTAAAACGGCACGGTGCACCTGCGCAATGCTGGCCGACCCCAGGGGCTTTTCTTCTACTGATTTGAAATGTTTTTTCCAGTCTGATCCCAGTTCTTCGACCAATACCTGTTCGATCACTTTAAAATCGAGAGTCTGCACCTGATCGTGCAACAAAGACATTTCATCGACATAGTCTTGCGGGACTAAATCGGGTCTTGAGGCAATCAACTGGCCGAACTTTACAAAAGTCGGACCAAGCTCTTCAAAACTGAGCCTGATTCGCGTCTGCAGTGACAGGTTTTCTTCGCCAGGGTTAGATGCTGACGAGGAAAGAAAGTTACCGAGATTTATTGTTTCGACGAGATTTCTGAGGCCGTGCTTTGCGAACACCGCCAGAATCGTCTTGAGACGAGCTACGTTTTTGAGAGTCCGACCTATTTTTAGTGGACCTAAAAGCGGGCTTCGATTCTGATTTCTCTTCATTTTGGCCTTTCGGTTTACGATCGAGATAATCACTTAAAGAAGAGTAACGGGGCGCCGGCGTATAATCTTTTGCGACGGGCTTCTCTTTAATATTCTCATCCGTAAAACTCGGATTATAACTTTGCTTAACATGAACCGGAGGTTTCTTCTCGGTTGTTCCATTGGTTCTCTGGGTTCTTGGTTCAAAAAATTTTGTTTTCTTTTTTTCGGGTCGTTCAGGCTTTGAATAGTTTTCCTGTTTTCCCTTGCCGTTATGGGCGTTTCGGCCGCCGGCATTTCTATCGGGGTTTCTATCGTTGTTTCGTCGCGGTGCTTTGATAGCAGGCCGGTTGACGGCACTTTTTGCATTTTTTTCTAACACAAAATTGATCTGGCCCTGCTCGATATCAACCATACTTATAGTCACGCGGATCACATCGCCCATTTTATAGGAGAAGCCCGAGCGTTTAGCTGTTAACGTGAGGTTTCCTTCATCAAATTCCCATTTATCCTGCCCGAGGTCATCTAATCTGACCAGGCCATCGATGTTGAACTCACGAAGCAAAACAAAGAAACCGAATTTTGTAACCGAACTGATCAGTCCGTCATAAGATTCGCCGACGAGTTTCAGCATAAATCGCGCTTTTTTAATAGCCTGAATCTGACGTTCAGCTTTTGCGGATTTCTGTTCGCAGGCCGATAACCATACTCCGGCCGTCATAAGATCTTCTTCCGGCATTAAACTATAGTGACTGTCGGGCATAACCTGATTTTTCAGCAGTCGATGTACAATTAAATCGGGATAACGTCTGATCGGCGAAGTAAAATGGGTATAGAAATCAAAACCCAATCCGAAATGCCCGAGATTATTCGGAGTGTATTTCGCCTGGCTCATTGATCTTAAGGTAAGAATATGAATAATTTGGGCTTCGGGCTTGCCTTCAAATTCCTGCAGAGCACGAGTCAGTCTTTTTTGCAGTTTTCCGCCGCTCAGAGTGGTTTTGTGCCCTAAGTTTTCCATATATTTTTGTAAGTTTGAGATTTTCTCAGCATCGGGCGGTTCGTGAATTCGGTAGAATGCCGGAATTTCCCGGCTTCCTAAAAATTTTGCCACGGCCACATTGGCTGCCAGCATAAGCTCTTCAATCAGTCTATGCGCAAAAAGTCTTTCTGATTTAATAACGTCGACAGGTTCACCGGCATCATCAATAACCAAAACTGTTTCAGGCACTTCCAGATCTAAAGCCCCATCTCTGAATCTTTTGGCCATCAGAACTTTAGCCAAATCTCCGCATTTAAAAATATTATCTTTTACATGATTCAGTTTTTCAATATGAACGCCGTCGATGAGTTCTTGCGCTTCTCCATAGGTTACACGGGCTTTACTCTCAATGACTGCTTCATAAAAAGTTGAAGACTTCATCTCGCCAGTAAAGTCAAAAGTCATGTCGGCTACGAGTGCTAAGCGCGGAACATTGGGCATCAGAGAACAAAGACCATTACTGATAGTTTCAGGCAGCATCGGAATTACAAAGTTCGGAAAATAAACCGAAGTTCCTCTTTCGTAGGCTTCTTTATCTATTGCTGTTCCGGTCTCTACATAATGACTGACGTCGGCGATCGCAACATAAAGATGAAATCCGGTTCCGGACATTTCAACCAATACCGCATCGTCAAAATCTTTCGCCGTCGAACCGTCAATAGTGATGATCGGTAAATGCCTGAGGTCTTTGCGGCCTTTAAAGTCTCTTTCGTCAGGGTTATGAGTAAATTTTTTGGCTTCTTCGAGCGTTTCTTTCGAAAAGAATTCAGCGATATTCTGAGTGATAACGACCCGCTTGATGTCGTTGAGCGGATCTTTTGCATCGCCGAGAACGTTAAGCACTTCACCTTCGAAACTTCCTTCGTCGGGAAATTTTAAAATATGAACTTCGACCAGTTCACCGTCTTTGGCATTCTTCGACTTTTCAACCGGAATTTTTAAATCTTTTCCCCAGCCGCGGCCTTCATCTTTGATTGCGCCGAATTTGTCTGAAACAACCGAATACTTTCCGGCAATGCGCTTTTGCGATCTTTCGGTGATTTGAATGATTTCACCGCGAAAGCGTCCGTCTTTTTCTTTTTCCACGGTGATCGTGGCGCGGTCATTCGTCATTGCCGACTTCATTGAGTGTTGAGGTACATAAACATCAGGATGTTCTTTATCGTCGGGAATAAAAAATCCGAAGCCATCCGGGTGACGTTTTATGATTCCACTGAGAGTTTTTCTGTTGTGCGATTTTACGTTCATATATCAATTATATTCATATTATGAATGATAAATGTCACATGGATTTCGACCTTGGTTGGGTAGGTTTTTTATTTTAAAGCTTTCAAAGCGGCTATCTTGATTCTTAAAGACGAACCCTAGACCAAAGACCTGATTTTGACTGTTCACGTTAGAAGCAATCGCGTTAAGTTTGCTTTGTGAAAAAAGGCCGTTATACAGAATTTTAATTAAATACAGCAGTTGTCCAATTGTAAAAAATGATTGATTGAAAATAAAATTATTTTTGATTTTTCATAGAGACAATTTTGTTTTTTCCTCAAAAAAACAAAATTTTTTTGTGAAGAATTGCTAAAAATCCAAACACCAAATAGTGATGCAAATAGCACACAATTCAGTATTTTTCGGTGAAGTCTGAATCTAAAGCGGCGTTAAACAAAAACTTTTTAAGTTGCGTTTAAACGGCACCATAATTACGATCTGATCCATAAGTATAAACAAAAAAACCAATTTGCTCTTAACGAAAGGACGCAAAATGAAACAACTATTAATCATAGCAATCGCCTTAACTTCTGTTAATGCATTTGCCTCTCGCGCACGTATGTTAGCTCTCGGAAGCTCTCCACACTTAGTGGATCCTCAAACAGTTTTTGCAAAGCCTGCAGATATGTTCAATATCTCTAGTGACTATGTAACTTTAGAGTCAGGTGCTACCGGCGCTATCACTCAGACTGCTCAGAATTCAAATGCTGAAGGCACGATCGTTCGCACAATGGGCGATGCAAAAATGGGTTTATCTTTAGGTCACCAATCAACAAATGCTTCTGGTTGGGGTTTACGTGCATTGGCTACTTTGCCTGCATTAAAAGTTAACCAACAAAATCCTATCGAGTTTTCATACGGCAAAAAAGCTGGTGACATGACTTGGGCCGGTACTTTCGTTTACTCTAACTACAACAACAAAAAAGCGGTAACTACTGTTGGTCTTGAAAAAGAATCTTCAATGGGTGTTCGTTTAGGTGCTAGCCAAGGTCCTTGGGATGGAACTCTATCTTTAGGTTTAACTAACACAGCTAACATTATGGATGGCAACAAGTTCACTGGTACTTTAGGCGTGAGCTTAAACGGTGGATACAAAATGGATACTATGTACTTCTTCGGAAACATCGTTTCTGCAGGTGGCAAAGAAGAAACAGTTGCTGGCGTTGAAGCTATGAAGG
>JAYVIY010000141.1:0-4789 GCA_043769795.1 Pseudobdellovibrio sp.
GACATCAGCATTTTCATTACAAAGGAAAATGATAAAATTGCTCTTGAGACTAAGCAAATAGAACAATTACAGACGATGATTGCTCAAATTAAAAAAAATCAGTTGCAACGTGAAGTGATCATTACGGATTATAAAGCCCAGCTGAACTCGGCAGGACTTAACAAAAAAGCCTGGAAAGACCGTGAAGCGCAGTTGAAATCACAGGAAAACCAGACGGCACAAGCCTTGCGCAACATCAGTTCGGAAGAATCAAACTGGCTGACCAAGAAAAAGAAGTATGAAGGCGAAGTCAAACGCTGGACTGCTGAGTCCGAAAAGCAGCAGAAAATCCATGACACCTATCAAGGTCTTTCGGAAGGAAAATAAACTTCTTTAGGTCGACATCTGCGACGACAGCGTAAAATATTTTCTTAGCGCATCTTTGCTGAAATCAATGAAGGCTCTGACCTTCATTGATTCGCTGGAATGCGATGGCCACACAAAATGTATGGGTACAGCTCGTGAAGACAACTCAGGCAATACCCGAACAAGACTACCCGCCCTTAATTCCTCATAACATAAAATGTCAGGTAACAATGAAATGCCTTCGGCTTTCAATACCATAGCTTTTGCAATCAGAGGACTGTTCACACTTATTGCCGTGTTGATTTTAATTTTCTTAAGCTTCGCGAGCTTCTCGTTTTTTTTTACCAAACTTAATGACTTTTCGTAGCGCTTGCTGAAATTAATCATGCGATGATCAATCAACTGGTCGGCTTGGCGAATTTTTGCAAACTGTGCGAGGTAACGTGGTGTAGAAACCAAGATCAGCGAAGTATCGCTGATCTTGCTAGCTTTAAGATTGGAATCAGTAAGTGTACCGAGGCGCAAGGCCATGTCGACACCTTCTTTGACTAGATCTACAAGTCGGTCTTCGGCCCGAACTTCTATATGTATTTTGGGATAGGCCTTGCTGAAATCGGCGATTATGTCGGGTAAAAAGGTATAGGCCACATCAACTGCCGTGGTAATTGTGAAGCGCCCTTTCAGCTGAGTTTCATTCTGTTTGATATTTTCTGCGGCCACTTTAATGTCGAAAAATGGTTTTTTGCATTGATTATAAAAATTGATACCCGCTTCGGTCGGATGAAAGTTTCTGGTGTTACGAAAGACCAATTGTGAACCGGTGGATTTTTCGAGAGCCGCCAATGCCCGACTGAGATTCGATTTAGCCACGTTCAGGCGCCTAGATGCTTCTGAAATACTTCCAGCCTCATAAACGCTAATAAATAGAGCAATCTGGTTGTAATCCATAGTTGTTAGGATATATTGATTGTTCCATTTTTGCAACACTGTGTTTTCTTTATACCACTTTTAGAACAAATAATTTTATGTAATGATCATAGTTACGTAAAACACTAACAGGAGAAAACTCTATGCGTTCACTTTTGACCACTGCCCTTTTAACATTAGCTGTCGTAACTCAAACTCAAGCCGCAACACCTATTGCCGCCGGTAAATACAACCTAGATCCGATGCACTCAAAAGTCGGTTTCGAGGTTGCGCACTTGGTGATTTCAAGCGTGGAAGGAAAATTTAAAAACTTTTCGGGCGTTCTGACGGTTGATGATAAATTCGAAAAATCAAAAGTTGAAGCCGAAATTGACATTTCTTCAGTAGACACCTCAGTGAAAGACCGCGACGACCATTTAAAAAGTCCTGATTTTTTTGATGCGGCAAAATATCCTAAAATGACGTTCAAAAGCACGTCAATCAGTGGAACGCCAGAATCATTCAAGCTGACCGGCGACTTGACCTTAAAAGGTAAAACACAAAAGGTTACTTTCACCGGTTCTTACAAAGGTTCGGCTGTTGATGGCTATGGTAACACCAAGGCTGCGTTTAATGCTTCTGCTAAAATCAGCCGCAAAGAATTCGGTTTAACCTGGAATAAACTTGTTGAGGTCGGACCGGTTGTCGGAGACGAAATTACGATCGATCTGAAATTGCAAGGTGCAAAAGAAGTTGCAAAAAAGTAATCGTTTAGAAGTAATTGAGAAAGGCAAAACTGATGAAAAACTCAAGTGAGCCCAACCCAAAAACCATGCCGATATTATTTATCGGTCATGGCACACCGATGAACGCTATTGCAAAAAATGACTACACTGAAACCCTGAATCTTCTCGGGGCTTCGCTTCCCGCGCCGAAGGCTATTTTAACTATTTCGGCGCATTGGCTGACTAATGGCACTTTTATTACCAGTACGGATACGCCCAAAATAATTTACGATTTTTATGGGTTTCCGGATGAACTTTATAAGGTGACCTACCCAGCACCGGGCTCTGAGAAAATGGCCCTCGAGATTCAAAAGTCACTCACTGAGACTGAAATTCAATTAGATAATGGTTCGTGGGGCTTTGACCATGGCACTTGGAGTGTACTTAAGCATTTGTTTCCGAAAGCCGAAGTTCCGGTATTACAATTGAGTATTGATATTAGAAAATCTCCTGAAAACCATCTGAACCTTGGCCATCAGTTAGCAAGATTACGCGAACAAGGTATTCTGATCGTGGCTAGTGGAAACATTGTTCACAATTTAAGATCATTCTCATGGCGCGAAACCGACGACGTTTATCCATGGGCCGAAGAATTCGATTCGTGGGTTAAAAAACAACTTTTGGAGAGAAATTTCGCAGCACTTGCCACAGAATACAATAAAACCGAGGCTGGCCGCATGAGTGTGCCGTCGCTAGATCACTACCTGCCACTGCTTCACATTGCCGGCGCCAGCCGAAAAGAAGACAAGTTGAGGTTCGTTTACGAAAAAATACAGAACGCTTCAATTGCAATGCGAAGTTTTATCTTTGAATAGATCAATAGTTCAATAGACCGAGAATAATCAACGTCTGATTTTAACGAGCACTTTTTCGAAAATCTCGTGCACAGCTTTTATTTTAAAAAGATAACCGGTCAGAGTAAATACCACCAGTGAAGAAATAATACTCACCACCAGATTTAAAAATAAATAAAAGGTTCCGGTCGGGATTTCGTTTTGGATCACGTAAAAAATCTGCGCGACAAAACCGGTCAATAGGGCTAAAGCTGAATACAGGACGAGGTTCTTTAAAAATATTTTATGCTCAAAATCAGCTACATATTTTTTAAAGAAAATAAGCAGTAAGCTCAAGTTTAAGCCGGCACTGATAATTGTTGAAATCATCAGTCCGTGCACCTGATATCGCGGCAGCAAATTTGGCGCAACAATTAAATGAACCCCAAGACATAATCCAGAAACCACTGCCGGAAACCAAGTGTTCTTAACAGCGAAATAGGCCGGCGTCAGCACTCGAACGCCGCTTGAAAAAATCATGATCCAGCAATAGGTTTTCAGAATTTCGGCTGTGGCCCAAACCGAACTCGGTAAGAACCTTCCGTGTCCAAACAAAAGCTGAACAATTGGCTGCGCCAAAACGAAAAGTCCCGCTGCGGCCGACATCGTTAGAAGCAAATTAAGCTCAAGGTACTGCCGAGTCGTCTGACTGAATTTAAATTTATCGTTTTTTGCCAAAAGACCTGAAAGTGCCGGCAGAAGCGCCGTACCCAGACTGACTGATATCAGCGACAAAGGTAATTCGATCAAGCGATCGACATAGCTAATAAATGAAATTGTTCCTTCTTGCAGCGAAGATGAAAATCTCAAATTGATGATTGTCGTGAATTGAAGTAGGCCCATTCCTAAAAGTCCGGGGGCCATGTTTTTTAAAACTTTTAAAAAATCAGGATTTCTGTAATTAAATCTGAGCTTCGGAAAAAAGCCTGTTTTAATTAAGGCCGGCACCAGAACCCCGGCCTGTAAAACTCCACCGACTAAAACCCCGTAGGCTAATTGATCCCCGTGCTCCGAAAAATAGGAATCTGGCATCATGGTCGAAATAATCATACAGATGTTCCAAAAAGTAGGCGCCATTGCCGGTAACGTAAACTGCCCGAGGGCATTCAAGATACCCATCATGTAGGCATAAGAACTGATAAAAAACACAAACCCGAACATGATTTTGGTCATTCGGAGGGTCAGCAAATATTTTTCAACATCGGCAATGTAGGAGGTATCAAGTACCAAGTTAAGCAATGGGTCTGGATAGAGAACTCCGAATGCGGTCAGGCAGCCAAGGACGAGCAGTAAGAAACTATAGACTGAATTGACTAAATTTTGGGCTCTTAAGTGGTTATCGTGGTGAGCTTCAACAAAAACCGGGATAAAACTAACAGATAGTGAGCCCTCACCGAGTAAGCGCCTAAACAGATTAGGAATTCGAAAAGCAGCGGCCCAGGCGTCGGTAATTCGTTTATCGAAAAAATAGGCCAACAAACTTTCACGGACCTGACCCAGAATCCGGCTGGTCATAGTACCAAAAGCCATCTTTAAAGCGTTCTTTAGAATAGAATGGTCTTGCTTGTCAGAACGCTCTATGTTAACTCCTTAAATTCGTTATTTATCAGTTAATTTATATTTGGAGGTTATACCTTGGCACAACACAAGTCAGCAGCTAAAAGAGCTCGTCAAGCCGTGAAGAAAAATGCAGTTAATACCAGCCGTAAATCAAAAGTACGTACCGGTGAAAAAAGTTTATTATCCGCTTTGAAAAAGAAAGATATTAAATCAGTTCAGGAATTACTTTCTGCCTACACAAGTCAAATGATGAAAGCGGCTCAAAAAGGCGTTTTCAATAAAACGACTGCTTCTCGAAAAATTGCGCGTCTTTCTGCGCAAGTTCATAAAGCATTAGGCGCTAAATAATTTAATTATTTT
>JAYVIY010000142.1:0-4788 GCA_043769795.1 Pseudobdellovibrio sp.
GTGCAGATTCAGAAGTTTAGAAAGTTTCATTTAGCGTCGAGCTTGGCCCCAAAGATCGAAAACAACATCTTCTTCTACGAAACGCAGAACAAACTGCCCCGAAGACATGCCTTCAAACATTGGCCAGTAATAAATAGAAAAAGAACAAACTTCATTCGGCATCAAACCGTGTTCGCATGAATGATCGGCAGAATAATCCCCACCGTATATGAAGGCCCTGCTGAAAGTCAGTGGCGTGGTGCCATTGTTTTTCAGGTTAAAAGAGGCAACAGCTCTTGAGTTCACCCAAACAGTTCCGAAATTGTATGAGTATCGGCTCTGACTCTGAACTTCTCCGGTCGACTTCAATTCAATCTGTGAAGCATTAACATTAACTGCTAAAAATAAACAAAAAGCTGCAAAAATAATTTTCATATAAACTCCTATTTAAAGAGCTTAAAATAGTTTAAGCGTTTTTCAATTTCAATAAGACGATGCTGCTGTGAGTTGGTTAATTAGATTCCCCATTTTACACCGACCAGCGCTTGCCAATCGTTGACCAACCGAAACTCCCCTTCAGCTGAACCGTTCATATAACTCACGTTTGAAAAAATCATGAAGGATTCGAAAAGAGATTTATCAAATTCAAATTGCACCTGTGAAGTCTCATCTTGCAGCGACTGAATAAATCGAAGATAGATATTAAGTTCTTTAAACTTAAAGGGCTCGTTGACTCTATAAGAAGCATACAGATAGTTTTGCCCCAACAACTCAAGTCCGGGATGCAGAAAGCGCGATAAATTGCGGGCATAAAGCGGGTTTGTAAAATTTGACACCGATGCGACGGCCAAACCTAGGTCATTTTTAGTCAGCCCCATTCCATTATAAATATATTCAAGTCGCACATCATAAATATCTTCCCAACGTAGCCCGAATACGCCGAGCATGGGCCAGCGGCCATCTGGGTTTGTTTCAGGAATCAAATTAACTGAGTTTGTGCTTATTTCCGGAATATAATTAAGCCGGTTTTGCGCATGTTTAGCATCAGCATAAATCGAAAAACCCTCGAACGGACTGAAATTAAAGTACTCACCGAGAAAAAAATTTGACTTTTCTTCAGTACCCAAGACAAACCCGAAATAGTTTTCCGGTTTTTCAAAAGTTTTCTCATATTTTATGATCGCTTTTGTAGAGAATGTATCCTCTGCGATCCATTCCGCGTCGTTATTTGACACTGGCTGTACTATAAAGACATAGCTGCTGTCTTTTGAAGGTGAAAAATTTAACCTGAGTAGAACCTGCCCCTTCTCCTTATAAATAGAACTTTTTTGTCTTGAGTTAAAATGATAGAGCGGATTCGATGCATTGATAAATTCAGTTGGCCCCCATTGGTAAACTTGCAGCCCTACGGTCGTAAATATTTTTTGAGTCCAGAATTTTTCGTAAAAGGCGTCAGTCAGATCAACGACTCCCTTAGTATCGACTTCAGTCAGATTATTTTGATCAATATTATATTGATACCCAATAAAACGCGGTCTAATGACAGCTTGCTGTTCATTTGAACGCCACTTCAGCTCTCCTCGCAATTCCAGGTGGTATTCACTACTCGGTGTTCTTAAAATCTGGTTGGCTGGATTAATTGATGAATCCGCGACCTGATTTTTTTGGGCATATAAAAACGAATCAAAAGAATACCTAACTTCTGCAAATCCTACGCTCGTAAAAAGAAAAAATATCAGCTTAAACATGATTTATATTTTCAATAATTTTCTTGTTCAATTCATGTCTAATTGAGTACAGACAGGCCAGAAAACTTACAGTAACCAGAATTGAAAAAGCATTGAGATAGCCCAGAAAAGTAAAATTGATCCTAAAAAGCACGGGCTCTGATAACAATCCCGCCTTATATCGAATGTGCAGCGAATTCATAAAAAATGTTAGAATCAATGATGAAATGAAGCCCAGAAAAGTACCCAGTATTGATAGTAGAAACGTTTCGTAAACAAATACTTTTACAACTTGCCTTGCTTTAAAGCCTATACTTCTCAATGTACCGATCTCCCGGCTTCGCTCTTTGATTATTTTAATTAAGGTATTAACCACCGAGAGTGTCGAAATGATAAGAATGACCACCACCACAAAATTTCGAAAAATCGACATCAGATCGAGGGTTTTAATGTAAGTCTGACCAACGGGGTGCTCAAGCCACGTCATGATTTTTAAACCCGGATCAGAAACTGAAAATTTTCGATCGAACTGGCTTATTAATTTTTCTCGATCTCCTAAGTCGTTCAATTCAACCGACATCAGCGTCACGCTTTTAGTATTATTCAGTAATTGTGCTGATTCTATAGATGTCTGAAAATATCTGTCATCAATATCTTTATAGCCGGCATCCATAAGACCCACAATTTTTACATCCACCGCATTAAGCTGCCCACCTGGAGTCATAACCGACACTTGCATTTCTGTCGTCGGACAATTGAAAGGCCTCACTTTGGCTTCGTACCCACCCGAAAAAGAATAAATTTTATGATCGAAATCCCAACTGCAGCCCAGTTTACGCGATAGCCCCTGACCAAGCGTTCCCGAAAACGGCAAATTCGCAATATGGAGCGGCTCCCCAAGAGTCGCATTCCAGGACCAGTTGGCTCCCCTAACTGCTTCTCCGGATTTTACATCAAAACCCCGTCCTAACAAAATAGCTGACTGGTTTCCATTTGTAATCATCCCCTGAAAATTCAGAAAACGTACCCGGTTTCTGACAAGGTCTTTGTTTTCATCCAAAAAACTATCGATTGAGTTTTGATCTTTCTCGTCAAGTGAATAGGCCCAAGGATTTGCCAACCCGGCCTTACTGTGAATTTCCGGTCGTTCAATGATTAAGTCGCCTAACATCGAACGATGCCGAAAAGAATCTTCATACATGAGTTTCAGGTCATCGATATATCCATCAAATAGAACCAGCGAAACAAACGATGCCGATAGTGAAAGCAGCGCCGATAGCGAATGTCGCCAGTTTTTTTTAACGTTACGATATGAAATTCTCCAAAAAATCATTACTTCTTCTATCTCGTCATATTGTTTTTATTAAAAATAGCACTACTGTGCTCTGCGATTTTTGGCTCTGAATAAGTCAAAATGCTTTTATTTTGCGGATATTTTGCGTCAACAATTGTCAACTGACTTACAAATGCAATGCTTTTGCCACCGATGTTTAAGGTATTATTGTAAACCAATGTGCCAATTTTAAACGGAACACCTTGCAGAGTTAAAAACTCTGCGCGGGTCGCGAGTTTTGTTTTATCATTTATCCAATATCGAATCTGATCATATGTTAGGTTGGGAGCTTTAGCTTTTAAAAGCAGTACATGTGACTTAACCCCTCCGACATCTTCTGTTTTTTCAAGTGTGGCAGAATAATCGCGGGCATAGTGGGTTGAGGCAATATCACCGTAAGCGGCTTGGCCGGTTAACTTCTGACGACTTGAAATTGATACCGGTTTCTTAAGTGAAGGTTTAAAAAACCACATTTGCCTGTCATTAAACAAATAAACTTCTCCCTTATTTTTTGCCGGCATTCGGGCTTCCACATAGGCATCGTGCCCTTTGGCTTTTATAAGATATTGCCGTTTGGAGTTCTCGCCGTTTTCTGATGTTTCAATATCGGCAATCCACTCGATCCCTTCCTGTAGTCCGCCCCGGCCTCTGTCGGAGGCCTGTAAAAGTGAAGTCGCCAAATCGGCATCCGCGGCCAAAATCGCTTTCGAAATCAGAATTACAACAAGAAAAAGGCTTGCTTTCATTTACGCTCCCGTATCGTTTAACAAGTCGATGAGTTTTATTTTACTTTTATTCTTCATAACAATCATTGATGAAATCCCGGTCAGCACCAAGGTAAAAACAGCCACCGACAGCGCAATTGCAAAATTCCATACCAATCTGAATTGAATTTTTCCGGTTACCGATGGCGGCGTAAACCGAATATTCAGACTGTTCACCAGCGCAGAAATCAAAAATGAAAAAACTACTCCGGCACAGATTGCAAACAGACAAAGAAAGATATTTTCCGCGATAAACATCTTAGATACGTCTCTTCGCCTAAAACCGACTGCATACAATGTGCCGATTTCCTTAGTTCTTTCAATAATCCCCATAGTTAACGAATTAATAATTGTGAGGCTAACTGCGGTGCCAATCAGAAAGACAAAGAAACTCCCCATGACCATCAAGAAACCTATAGTACCCAGATAGACTGCATTTATTTTTGCATCATAGTAAAAATAAGTTTCCGTTTTAAAAGGCAATTTTTTTAATTCTTCATCCAGTCTTTTTTTAAAGCTGAGCAATGCCGCACCCGGTTTCAGGTAGATTGAAATAGTCTCCACGCCTTCAGTCGACAGTAACTCCTGAACTTTATTCAGCGGCACTAAAACCAAAGTATCCTCAAGAAACTCTAGCCCTGTCGTATGCTCGGCGCCGGTATCCAGATTGACCGCATTAAGATCACCCTCAAAAGTTCTTCCAGCTAGCTGCAAAGATTCATTTTCACTCAGTGGATACTTAAGCGAGAGAATATCTGCAATTCTCGGGGTTACCGACATGACTTCTTTATTATTTCTGAAAATTTCTACATTTTTAATTTGCGAAGGCAAAACCCAATCTTTTGCCCAATTGCCGATATCAGGCTGGGTTAAAGACCGCGCATAGACTTCAGGCTCAAAACTGTAAAAAAGAACAGGATGAGAAATATTTCCGTTAGAAAGTAAGCCCGAGCCATTGATGTTTTTGCCGGTGTACTCAATCTCA
>JAYVIY010000143.1:0-1730 GCA_043769795.1 Pseudobdellovibrio sp.
TGCAAAGGCTTAAGCCCAGTCCGGTTCCTCGGCCCACGTCTTTTGTGGTGTAAAAGGGCTGAAAAAGTTTACTTACATTTTCGGGTTCAATCGCCTTACCGGAATTTTCAACGGAAATAAGTACAAAATCATCTTTTTCGCCGAAAGAAATTTTAACGTATCTTTTCTGAGCTTCTATTTCAAGGGTCGAATCAAAGCAATTATTAAGCAGATTGAGCAATACCTGTGAAACCTGAATCAAGTTGGCATTCACAAAAACATTTGGAATTTTTTCGACCTGAATAGCAATGTTCGCATTCTTGAATTTTTCGCGGCTCAAATTGAGCGAGTCCATTAGAATAGAATCTAGCGGAATTGAGCTTACGTCTTGGTGCCCGCTGTTGGAGATAAGTTTGAGCGACTTAATAATTTCTACGATTCTATTTATTGCAGTTGTCGCGACTCTTAAATTTTTTTTAATCTGCTCTTTGTTATCGGCACTTGAAAGTAAGTGGCCCTGTGCCAGCTCGACCGACATCGAAATGATAGCCAGTGGATTATTGATTTCATGCGCGATACCACCGGCCATCTGACCAAGTGCGGCTAGTCTCGAGGCGTTCTCTGATCGAGTTGTCTCAGCCATGAGTTTGTCGTTCGTCAAATTCAGCAATTCAACTGATTGTTTTAATTGAATTTCTGCTTCTGCTTTGGATTTCATCTGCTTTCGGCTGCTCACTGTCTGAATAGCTAGATAAAATGCATAAACGATCAAAAGCACGCTGAGTTGAAGTGAAGATTTGTCGTGAGTAATGCGGTAGTCTAGGTAGTAAGAAGTTAGTGGCGGAAAGATCATCATCCATTGAAAAGGAATAGCCAGACTCAAGTTGCTGGCCAGAGTAACGACCGATGCATTTGTAAAACCGACAACTAAAAACAGCACGATAAATGAATCAAAGGAACCCACCGGTAAATTTGAAAATAAAGTTGTTAGGAGTAAGCACCAGCTTAGCGAGTTCACTACGATACAAGAATTGATAATTTTAATTCCGTTTTCCGGGGTAACTAGAGCTTTCGAAATCTGGTCCGAAATGTACACACGTATTATCGATGCCAAGATGCTCAAAGCACAGTAAGGAACAATTAAATCGTCCTGAATGTCGAAATGATAGAATGCAACAATAATTCCAAAAAATGTAAATGGAACCGCGGCACTGATACCGCGGTGAAAGAGATCGGCTTGCATTTTAATCTTAAGGGACTTTTCGATGCCTGACACAAGCTATTATCGGAATAAAAGAGAATAAATTTTAAGCTATTTCGAAATATTTATTCCTATTTTGAAACGTATTATCACTATTTAAATTTTTCACAGTTTTGTTTATAAAATTCAAGGCTTACAAAGTAAATATTCTCTTTTTCGGCGCTGATTCTGAACTTTCTTTTCTCATAAGTCTCGCCGCGGGACTTTTCGGATATTTCAGTGGTTGAAACACCAAATGACTTTATGTTGCCGACTTTATTCAGAGCTTCACCGTCGCAGTCAAGCGTCAGGTTTTCAGTATCGATTTTGCATTTTTCTTTGGACCAGCGAAATACAAAAACTTCGCCGAATTCGTTCAGATCTTCGGCCTGCATTTTGTTGAACCCCAGCGAGAATTGCGAGCCCGACCCGTCAAACTGGGGCATGAACTCATAGCCCGCCGGATTCACCACGCGGATTTCAATCTCGTTATCAACAGTAAGTACCTGAA
>JAYVIY010000144.1:0-12246 GCA_043769795.1 Pseudobdellovibrio sp.
CTGCTGGCGGCCGCAGTTGAAGCTTTGTTAGGTCCCGCCCAGACACTACAAGCAGGAAGTTTTTCTTGTATGATGCAAGCCTCATCACCGAACAATGCTGCCGGATCTGAAATGCTGAGGTCAACTTTTTGTGGTTCGGTGGCGGCAGCCTTGTAACTTTTTGTAACTATATTAACCTGATACTCCAGAGACAACTCTTCAGCCAATAAAATGATAAACGGAGTTTTACCCACGCCTCCAAAAGAAATATTTCCCACCGAGACTACCGGAAATCTCAGCTCAATAGCTTCAATCAGCTTCCGGTCATAAAGAAAATTTTTTGTACCTACTAAAAAATGATAAATTTTTTCAATAGGTCGCAGGGACTTCATAGGTATTTTTCTAAACTTTCTGCCACGCGCGACGTTGCACCTTTTTGCCCGAGGTGCAACGTCAGCTTCTTGAGCTCGTCAACAACCTGCTGAGTATAGACATCGTCGCTAATAAAGCGATCCATCAATCTGAAAAGTTCATCAGGGTTAGCTTCGGCCTGCTTGCGCTCTGGAACTACTTCTTTATCGAGAATCAGATTTACTAAACCGAAATATTTTACTCTGATAATCAATTTTGCTAAAACTCCGGTGATCCATTTTAGCTTGTACATAATCACCATGGGTTTTTGCAACAGACCAACCATCAGCGTGGCAGTTCCTGAAGCTACCAGTACGTAATCGGCCATACTTATCATTTTATTGGGATCATCCTGTAACAGAATATAGGGTGATTTAAAATCTTCGAGCCTTGAAATCATTTCATCTTTTCTGATCGTGGGCGCCAGAAGTATAGCAATGCGCAAATTTGGATGTTTATGCAAAAGGCGTTTAGCCACTTCCAGTTGAGTATCGAGATGATGATCGAGCTCGCCACGCCGTGAGCCGGGCATCAGGGCCAGAAGTTTTTCACTACTCTTGATGCCGTACTTTTCCTTACTGTAACGAATTTTTTCTTTATTTAAAAAATCTTCGTTGAGCTCATCTAGTAATGGATGACCCACAAATTCGAATGGAACATTTTTTGATCGATAAAATTCAGCTTCAAAAGGAAACAAGAGATAAGCCTTTTCACAGTATTTTTTAATGGTTTCAACGCGACCCTTTCTCCAGGCCCAAACTTGCGGAGAGATATAGTAAAAACACTTAATGTTGATGGCATGCAGCTTCTTTGCAAGCATCAGATTGAACTCGGGGTAATCCATCAAGATGACCACATCGGGTTTGCGGATTTTAGCCTGATTCACTATATCATCAAAAACTTTTTTCAAATGAGAATAATGCTTAACGATTTCGCCGATTCCGACAACAGCCATTTCTTCGGACTTGCCTAAGCGCTCAAATCCGGCTTTTTCCATGGCATCAGAACCCACCCCGAAATACGAATAGGATTTACCTTTAGTCTTCCAGTGTTCCATTAATTTCAATGCGTAATGAGCACTGGAAGCTTCGGCTGCAATAATCATAATCTGAGAATTCAATTTTGCATTCTTTCAAGTGCTGCCACAAAATTTTCTACATTTTGCAGGGCCGCCGTGGCTTCTTTTGCGGTAATAGCGGGATTTTTCTTACCCTGTACACACTGAATAAAATGATCGACTTCAAGAGCAAGGGCATCAACCTTTTCAATTTTAAGAAACTCACTTCGGAAAAACGGCTCTTGGGCTTCGGGCCAGAGAATTTCACCTTCAAGAGTGGCGGTATTCATGTATACGACCTTATCACTGCATACAGCTCTGTAATTTCTTACAATCTGTGGCATAATCCGTGAATTATTGATTGTAACCTGACTGCCGTTTTCGAGTTTTAGACGAACACTCACATCATCAAATGTATTTTTGATTAGTTTTTTCCCGATTATTTCAAAAGACCTTATTGCTGAATTGAAAATCCAGCTGGCCAGATCTATATCGTGAATGGTGAGATCATGTAATACGCTGACGTCACTGCCACGGGTGCGAAAGGGCGCCAATCGATTTATTTCAAGGTAACTAATACCTTGGCATTTTTCTTTCAGATATTTAAAAGTCGGATTAAATCTTTCGATATGACCGACGCTAAGTAATGTATTATTTTTTTCACTTAATTCGCAAAGTTTTTCGGCCTGAGCAATTGTGGCCGCAATTGGTTTTTCAACCAGAACCGGAATTTTCTGACCGAGAAAAAGTACCGCCAGGTCATAATGCGATTGCGTTGAAGCTGCGATGTGCACGAAATCTATTTTACCGAACAGATCCTCGGGTTTTTTAAATGCCTGTGTTTTCAATTCAGCCGCCACTTTTTCGGCTTGAACAAGCGAAAAATCGCAAACTCCCACGAGTTCAGCTTCAGCATGCGCATTGATTTTTTGTGCGTGAAACTGACCCAGATATCCGACTCCGACGACAGCTCCTCGCAAACTCATATTACTCTTCTGCCTGCGTAAACGGAGCACCTCGGGCGATGGCTATTCCGCGCTTTGAACTCTTAATAAAGTCGACAAGGTAAGTGATATTTTCTGAAGGTGAACACTCTTTTTCAATTCGGGCATAGGCCTCTTCGAGCGTGGCCGAACCCATAATTATAATACGAATGGCTTTGTGAATATTGGTCACTTCTTCTTTTTTGAAACCTTTGCGCAGCAGACCAACTTTGTTAGTAGCTCTTATCAAAGCCCAATTACCCTGAGCCCGCGAAAATGGTAAAATATCTTTATTTGAAACGCTAGAGCTTGCAATAAATGCGTATTTACCGATTCGAGTAAAGGGAGTAAAGCCGCATACGCCACCAATGGTTACGTTGTCTTCGACATTACAGTGGCCTGCAAAATTCGTATTATTTGCGATGATCACATTATTGCCGATCTTGCAATCGTGGGCGACGTGAGCATAGGCCATTAGGTAACAATTATTACCGATAACAGTGGCCCCGCTTCCTTTGGTGGTAGCAATGTTAAGCGTAGTGAATTCACGAATAACATTGTTATCGCCAATGATCAGCTTAGTGGGCTCAGCCTTGTAGCTGATGTCTTGCGGAGGCCCCCCGATAACGGCTCCTGGCGCAATGTGATTGTTCTTTCCGATTTCAACAATACCATGTCGCGAACCGATCGTAACATGACCTTCAATGAAACTTCCGGCACCGATTTTGACCTGGCCTTGAATATTACAATAGGGCCCGATCTCGACGCCTTCTTCCAACACGACGTCGGAAGAAACAATACTAGACGAGTGAATTTTCATAATTACTTTTCTTTATCGAATGCTTTAACTAAATCGTCTGTTAAGTCTAATTCACCTGCTGCATAAAGTACGATCTGGGCATTCTGATTACTTTGAATTACCATAGCGATGCCTTTTTCTTTTGCCAGCTGCTCAATAACAACTTTCATTTTCTTAACTATTGGCTCAAGAAGATCAGATTCTTTTTTCTGTAGTTCAGCCTGAGCTTTACCGGCCGTCTGATTGAATTTTTGCATTTCATCCTGCAGTTCGGCAGCACGCTTTGCAAATGCCTCTTCAGCTAAAACAGATCTTTTCTTTTCGATATCTTCTCGCATTTTGTCGATATCGGATTTTTTCTTTTCTAATTCTTTATTTTTCTTTTCGGCTTCTTTTTTCATTTCTTCTTTGGCTTTTTTACCCATTGATGTTTTTTCAATAGCTTTTTGAACATCCACATAAGCCAATTTAAATTCTGCGAACGCAGAACCGGTAAACAAGACCACAAAAGCAACTGCTAAAAAATTTTTCATATAATCTCCTTCGTTTAAAAAACTATTATTTAAAACTAGAAAGGCGGTCCTATCGAAAATTCGAAATTGACTGCATCTCTGTTCAAGTCATCTTTAGTTAGAGGCCATCCCCATTCAAATCTTAACAGGCCAAGCGGAGATTGCCATCTGAATCCGATACCGAAATCGCTTAAAAACTTAGTGTTAACTATCACGTCTTCGGCTTGGCCTATATCGTAAAACAAAACCCCGTTAAGACCCGCATCTTTAATCAGTGGATATTGAAGCTCAGTCTGAAAGAGAGCCTGCTTTGTGCCCCCGAAAATTAAGTTTGATCTGATCAGTCGATCTTCAGGCGATAACGTTGGCGAGTAAAATGGGTTTCCGTCATTTGTGCCGATCTGGTCGTAGCGGTACTGCGAAAACAACCGAGATCCCACAGTGCCTGAGCCGAAACCGCGGAGTGAATAGGCGCCACCTAACTGATATCGTTTGGTGAATGGCACTTCATTGTCATTGAGCGATTGCAGCGAATAAAAAGCAAGATTATTACGCCAGACCACGTCCCAGAAAATATTTTTGAAGAAACGAAGTCGCGTAGACAATTCCTGATACTTCAAATCGCCGCCGATGCCTGCGTACTCATAAGAAATATCCGCTAGTATACCTTTACTCGGGCTGAAACGGTCATTGCGTGTGTCGTATTCTAACGTCAGAGTTGCGGCGCTGGTGGTGCCGCGAGCCGTAGCGAGAGGAAACAATAAAGGGTCGGTATAGGCGTTGGCAAAAAGTTCGGTCTTATCGATACGATAGCGCAAGAAGGCCCGTAAATCTTCTCCCCAGATAGGATGCCCGAAACGAATTGAAGTTCCGGTAACACGGTTGTCATAGTTGATGCGCTCTTTATTTTCGGTATAAAAAATATCGAAACCTGCAGACCACAATGAGTCATCCAAATAGGGCTCAGTTAAACTCAATGAATAATCCTGCCGATTCTGGGTGGCATCGATGCGTGCACCTAAAACCTGACCAAGGCCTCTGAAGTTATTCTGTTGCACAGAACCACCAAGACTTAAGCCTTGCACGTTACCATAGCCGGCCGTTAATTGAAGCTGTCCGGTATTTCGTTCTTTTACTACAATTTCAATATCTTGCTGATCAGGATTATCCTGAGGCGTACTGGTTTTGAAACTGACTTCTTCGAAGAAACCAAGGCGTTGAATGTTTTCCTGAGATTTACGCTTGCGAGTTTCATTGTACAGCTCGCCTTCACGTATTTTCATCTCGCGACGTACAACTTTATCGCGGGTTTTCGTATTATTGACTACATTAATGGTACCGAAATAAACTTTATTGCCCTTTTCAAAATCAAACTTCAAGTTGACGATTTTATCTTTTTCAACCACGTCATAATGTGGAATAACGTTCGTGTAAGCGTAACCGAGATCACCGTATTTAGCCTGAAGCTCTGCGATGTCTTTTTGCATGACTTCAACCGAAAAAATACCATTATCCTTAATCTTTGTGGCACTCAATAACTCGCTTCTATCAAACAGCAGATCTCCGGAAAAGTCGACTTCTCCGATTGAATACTGCTCGCCCTCTTGCACATGGTAGGTCACATATATTGATTTTTTATCAGGCGTGACGGTGACCAGTGGTCGATCAACTTTGACCTGTATGTAGCCGAGATTCCAATATAAAAACTTAAGCGCAGCTATGTCACGGTCGAAGGCTTCTTGCTTAAAAGACCCTGAACTGCTCATCGCAGTGAAAAAACCGGCTTCCTGAATCATCATTTTCGGTTTCAGATAGGAATCTTTTAATTTTTCATTTCCGATAATTGTGATCTTTTTAACTTTAACTTTGTCGCTTTCCGAAATACTGAATTTGAGTCTGACCGATTCGCCGGCCACTACCGTTTCGGTGCTGGAATCGATTTTCACCAAGTAAAAACCTTTTTCTTCGTAATACTTTTCGAGCTTCGTAACTGCTTCTTTTAATTTAGTATAGTTTAGAATCTCGAAAGGTTTAATGTTGATCTGAGCTTCGAGATCTTCAGTCTTAACATCCGAATTTCCTTCAAAGACAATTTCTGCTACAGCCGGTTTTTCAACGACTCGATATTCAACAGCTATCCCGCCCTTGACAAGATCACGAGTGACTTCGATTTCAGTGAAGAAACCCATTTTGTAAATATTTTTAATATCTTCAGAGATATTTTTTTCAGAAAAAGCCTCTCCGACTTTTGAAACCAATCTCGCTATTATGGCTTCCTTTTCAATTTTTTTCTGACCAACGACGTCGATAGAGTTAACTGTAGTTTCTGTTTTGAACACCGGCTTAGTCGGCTTATCAGCTAGCTTTCGCGCTTCGGCTTGCAAAGGTAAAGCAAGCTGAACCAATGTCGTGAATAAAATGAAAAAAGCTAATTTTTTTAATAACTTAATGTGCATGACCAAAAGAGGCTAACTAGACTACCTAGCGTTGTCAAAGCACCATGAAAATAAACTTAGATATTACGCAGATTATTACGCAAATCGTCCATCTTTGACTTTAAAGACACGAGGAAACTTACTCGAAAAATTCAGATCATGCGTGACCACCACAAGAGTCAATCCAAGCTTGTTTCTCAACTCAAAAAAGAGCTCCTGAATTTTTAGAGAGTTCTCTGAATCTAAATTTCCGGTGGGCTCATCTGCAAACAAGACTTCAGGCTTTTTGATCAAAGCGCGAGCAATAGCCACTCTTTGCAACTCTCCACCGCTCAATTGATTGGGAAAGTGTTCACTTCGATCGTTTAACCCCATAAATTCAAGCCACTTTAGCGCTTCTTCTTTTGAGGTATGCGGGTCATCGCCTGCTATAAGTGCGGGCAGCATGATGTTTTCAAGAGCGTTCATTTCCTGAATTAGATGATGAAATTGAAAAACAAAACCCATTTTTTGATTTCTGAATTGCGCTAAAGTTTCATCATCCATAGAAAAAACATCTTCAGATTTGTACAAAACTTTCCCATCGCTGGGCCGATCCAATGTGCCTAATATTTGCAACAAGGTAGACTTTCCCGCTCCCGATGCGCCCAATAAACAAACGGCTTCGCCCTGCTCGATACTGAAACTGATACCTTTCAAAACCTCAAGCTCGGTCGTTCCGGTTTTGTAACTCTTCGTTACGTTCTGAACTTCAATAATAGTTCTCTTCAGACTGTAGGCTGTGCTATCCATTTTTTAACCCTTCAACCACTTCGAGCTGACTGCCTTTAAAGGCAGGGAAATAAGCGGCGATAAGACATATCAGCTGCGTTGAAATACAAATAACCAACAAATCGACCAAGCGGACTTCTGTGAGAATTTTATCAATCTTATAAACCGAACCGGAAATCAAAGAATAATGCTCCTGCAAATACATAAATCCGAAACAAAGAAGATAGCCCAGCAGTGTTCCGATAAATGTGCCCAGTGTAGCCACGATAAGTCCCTGACTTAAAAAAATCATTCTGATTTTCTTTTGACTTAGCCCCAACGTTTTCAGAATGGCGATATCTGAATATTTTTGCCTGATAAAAACATATAGTGTGCTGGAAATATTAAAAGCTGCAACAATCACGATTAACAAGACTACAAAAAATATAACCGCGCGCTCGATGACCACCGCTTCAAAAATATTTCGGTTTACATCATACCAGGTCATAACGGAAAAACCCGGACCAAGATGCTCTGAGAGGTTAGTTGAGGCCTCAGAAGCCAGTTCGCGGTCATTTAGCTTAATGAAGGCGCCGGTAAATCGGTCACCGATTTCTGTGAGCGCCTGTAAAGATCTGAGATCGCCCAGTACCAGACGCTGATTCCAGTCGTTTTTGCCGAAATCGATAATGCCGGTTACGACAAACTCTTTTGATTGGCGCTTGAAACCTGATGATCCAAAAGGAGTTGCAAGCGGCACTACCAAATAAATTTTTTCGCCGACCTGAATATTGTATTTTTTTGCAAGCCCCGAACCGATTCCAACTTGCTCAGGTCCGAGAACTAGCTTCCCCTGTTTAACTCTTTTTTCTATCTTTAAAACATTTTTAAATTCTGCTTCATCTATTCCTTGGAATAGGACTTCAGATACCTGACCTTTACGTGCGAGTACTGCCTGCGCGTAGCCGAATCTCATCATCGAGCTAATGCGGGGTTCTTTTTCACGAAGATCTTTTGAAAAGTGATCCCAGTTTTCAACCAATTTCCCGTGCTTCACCACCTGTAAATCACCGGTGATGTCGGTCATGGCCGTTTTCAGAGTTTCAACGTATCCGCTCATGACCGCCATAGATACGACGAGTGCCGCTACTCCTAGAATTAATCCTAAAAACGAAAGTGGTGCAGAGCCTCCGAATAAAACCTGTCTTGAAAAAAGCATTCGGTAGGCTAACCAGAAATTCAGTCTCATTAAATATCATCTCCGGAGGTATTTTGCCCCAAAGTGCCTGCAAGCTGAGCTTTTAAATAGGCCATAATAAACTCATCGAGATCACCGTTCATCACGTTATTAACCTGATTCGTAACGAACGCTGTACGATGGTCTTTGACCATTTGGTAAGGATGCATAACATAGGATCTAATCTGCGACCCCCACTCGTTAGCCTTTTTTGTTGAGTTGAGCTCATCTTTTTCTTTATTTTTACGTTCTACTTCTTTTTCGTAGAGAGCCGCTTTCAACATCTTCATGGCTTTTTCGCGATTTTGAATCTGCGAACGTTGAGTTTGCGAAGAGACTACAATACCGGAGGGTAAATGCCGCATACGAACGGCCGAATCTGTTTTGTTAACGTGCTGACCACCGGCGCCACTTGAGCGATAGGTTTCAACGACGATATCGTCGGGCTTTACTTCAATATTAATGTCGTCATCAACTTCGGCCCAAACAAAAACCGAGGCAAAGGAAGTATGGCGTCGGGCATTTGAATCGAAAGGTGAAATGCGTACGAGACGATGCACGCCGGATTCTGACTTTAAGTAGCCATAGGCATACTCGCCCGAGATCAACAAAGTACAGGATTTTATTCCGGCGCCTTCTCCTTCGGTCATATCGATTATTTCACATTTATAACCGTGCATTTCGGCATAGCGCGTGTACATACGAAGCAGCATTTCTGCCCAGTCGCAACTTTCAGTTCCACCGGCACCCGAATTAATTGATAAATACGCACTATTGGCATCGAGCTCTCCGCTGAGAACTCTTTTAAGTTCTAAACTTTCGCCGATCTTCTTAATCTGGCTGATCTCTGATTTAACTTCTTTGAAAGTTTCTTCATCGTGACCCTCAACGGCCATTTCAAGAAGCACCTTGGCATCTTCAAGTTTACTGTTGAAACCGGTCCACTCACTCACGGATTTTTCTAAAATTGATTTTTCTTTGTTTAGCTTCTGCATTTCGAGAGGCTTCTCCCAGATAACCGGGTTCTCGGCAGCTAAGGCTAATTCGTCGAGGCGTTTCTTTTTTCGATCGAGGTCAAAGGTACCCCCGAAGCTCTGCCGAAAATTTTTCAAGCATACTAATTTCTTTTTTAACTTCAGGCAGTTCTGCAACCAATGACATAAGGTTTAGTCTCTAAGAGGTTGCAACTGAGGTCAACGAATTTTTAAATCTTCTTTTTGAAGGCAATGGCACGGGCTGCCCAGTTTTCTCTCTCGTAAAAACGAATGCCCTCTTTGTTGTCAATGCCGGTGCAGAGCCTTAGGCCGGTGCAGGCATTTGCTCTTGCAAGATCTTCAGCAAACTCAAGAAGTATCATACCAATTCCCTGAGAGCGATAGTCTTTGTTAACCACCAGATCATCAATATAAAGATGATGTTTATGAACATAATCATATAGATATCTAAGGCCCATCAGCCCGACGCAGTTCTGATCAATGTAATATCCATAAAAAGTGTAACGGTCGGCTTTTTTTGCCTCAAAATATATATCAGTGAACTCCTCTTTTGAAAGAGTGGTTCTCAATTCTTTGAGTAAATCAAATATTACCGAGACTTCGTTTTCTTTTATTTCACGTATACTCATTTTTTTACCGGGCCTTTTTCTGGCCTATGCGGGTTTCGTAATTTCGTTTTGCCAATGCCATTTGCTGACTGAAATCGAGACCGATATCTTTAATACTTGCATATTGATCGAAATCTTTTACCCCGGGCACCATTTTAAGAGTTGTTCCCGCGGTGCCGTGGCACGAAAGACAAGACCCCTTCGGATTATCTGCAGGGCCATTCATCAAACGCGGGTTGGCTCCGTAGTAGAGATTATCTGCACTATTTGTTTTCGAGCCTTTGAAAATCAGCGAAGTCTTCGGATCAAAACCGGTTTGGATTCCGATGGGACGCATCTTTAACAATCCTGATAATGCCGGACTGAATTTAAGTGCGGAATCCGACTGGTAAGTGGCATCGAAATAAAAAGTCGTCATCATCCAATGATCGCCCTCTTTTTTAGTTCCGATCAAGGTCGAGTCTTTGACGGCCACATCTATTTGCACCATTTTAACTTCGCTTAGTTTACGTGAAGTGGATTTTGCCGGGCTTACATTGGCGGTCCATGTGAAACTTCCATTCAATTCTTTCAATTGAGCCGTCGTAAAAAGAATTTTTACTGAAACGCTGCCATCAGGAAATTTTCTGTTTTTAAATTCAGGCGCTGCCGATTTCGAGTCGCTACCGAATACATTTTGCATGGAAGCGCATGCAATATCATTGTAAAATCCGATACCCCAGTCTGAACCTTCTTTTTCCTTTGTCGTTGCAACGCCCGGATAGATTTCTGATTTTTCAAGATCACGTTCTTTAGTTAAGCCATGAATCAATTCGCGGCCCGAATCTCCCACATTAAGCCACGGCATATGGCACCAGCGAGTTTTGCTGCCTTTTATATTCTGGGCAATAAAGTTATTGTTTGGGTTATCCTGGTCTTGCACGAGACTTTCATAAAAATAATCAAGTACGACCTGGGCAAATTTTTTACCACCCTCTTCTGTACTGATATTCATGCCTTTCCAAGGGCGCTCTTCGGCTTTCGGCCGCATTTGTTCATAATCAGCACAGATTTTAAAACGCGGAAGCTTGGCGCCGGATTCTGAGTTAATATCGAGTTTAGAAAGCTTATCATAGGTGTCGTATCCGTTTTCTTCGGGGGCGGCCGCACTGGGAAGACGAAGCACTGGCGCTGCAGCCACTGAGCGGGATTTATCAGTCAGACTTCTTTTTGCGGTGGTGGCTCTTTCAAGCTTAACCAGTACATTTTTTGCACCTTGAGAACAATGTGGTAGGCGGAAATGCCCGATTACATTTTTTTTCTTCGGATCTAGATTCTTGTATTCGAATTCAATGCCGATCATTTTTCTGTCTTCACTGACATTCACATCGATATCAACAATATTTGCGATTACCGCCGCATTATTAAAGTATTCACCTGCCACTTTTTCAGCATCACCAAAAAAGCAACCCGAGTGTCGCTGCCCGCTGTTAGAAAAATCTTTTATATTCGCATAATAGATTTTCAGAAAATAATCTAAACGGGAATTAGGATGCGTTTTTGCACTTCCCCAGCTTTCAGGGCTGACCGCTCTCAATTTAACTTTTGTTTTTGCATCGGGAGAATCATAAACCAATAGAATCTCTTCATCATTTGTAACGGCATCACTACTTCCTGCGAGTTTTCTGAAAGTATTATGGGTATGAACCTTAACATCGTAGGCCTTCGCGTTGAGGGCTAAAAAAACTAAAATAATTGCAAAATAGGGCATCGGAAATCCTTTTTGATAGTGAACTTTATTTTAAATGAATTAATTGTAAATTTCCGCAATTTTTAAGTTGAACTAGACCAGCTCGGAGAAGCCTTTGTCCTGAAGCCGAAACATCCGGCGCTCTTCTGCTGCAGAAGCTTCGTGATCATACCCCAAAAGATGCAGAATCCCGTGTATAAGCATATAGGCAACTTCAGCATCTAAAGAATGCCTCTGCTTTTTTGCCTGCGCTTTTAACACATCTATACAAAGTACCAGCTCGCCGAGGGAGTTAATGTCTTCACTTTGAAAACTGAGAATGTCAGTGGGCTTGTTTTTATTTCGAAACTGCAGATTAATCTTTTTCATTTCAATACGAGTTAGAAAAACAATGGTCACTTCTTTTTTTTGCTGCAAGAGTTTCAGGTTTCTTATTCTTTTCGTTGAATAATAGCGAACTATTTTATTGATAAGTGTTTGCAGATCTTTTAAGTTCTGCAAATTCCGGAGGCTTTCAGAGTTATTGACTATAATGACTTTCATGCAACAATAGAGAATATGCCTCAAGCACCGAAAACACTCAACAGTTTTGAAGCGATAGTACAGGTAATCCATGATTTACGCGGACCCGACGGCTGCCCGTGGGATAAAGAACAGACTCATTCGACGTTAACCCAATATGCAATTGAAGAAGTTCATGAAATGGTCGAAGCCGTCGAGAGTGGCGACGACGCCCATATCTGCGAAGAGC
>JAYVIY010000145.1:0-1714 GCA_043769795.1 Pseudobdellovibrio sp.
AGCGAAACCCGATTCGATCTGGGTCATCAAGAAAAAGTGTTCGCTCCGGATTTTTTTGAATTTGGCCGTTCTGGCCGAATTTATACGAGAGAACAAATGGTTCGAACGAGCGGTCAGGCCATTAAAGCGAAGTTGCCGCTTCAAAATTTGGAAGTGCATCCACTTGATGCGAATAACGTTTTGGTAACTTACATCAGCGAAGTTCAATACACGGAACTTGAAAAGGCCAATCGATGTTCGGTTTGGTCGAAAACGGCGAACGGCTGGCAGTTGAGATTTCATCAAGGTACGCCTGTCTCAAGCCAGCAAGAGGTGGATTGATTTTGAGATTACCGATGATTATTGGGTTGAGCTGACAGAAGGTCTTTAATTAGAAATTCACTGAGTTGGTGAAATTCTCCATTTTCTGTTAATGTTTAAAATGAGAATAAACGTAGTCGATTGTAGTCTTTGACAGCCCTGAACTCAATTACTACAGCTACTTAAGGAGGCGGCCTCCGTCGCCTAAAAAACATAAGTCAAATCAATAGGTTAAGGAAATAAGTAAAAATCAGTGGTGCTGCCACGATTTTTCACTTATTATCTTATCATGTATATTCATCGTTTTTTAGATCTCAAAGAGCATCTTGAAGAGAAAAGCATCCTTTTGCTGGGGCCTAGGCGCACTGGAAAGTCTTCTTTTATTCAAAAGCAAGTTAAGCCTGATCTGTATTTTAATTTACTTGAAACCGAGACCTTTTCTCGCTTTGCATATGATCCAGGGCTTTTAAAAAAAGAAATTACTTCAGCACATAGGTTAATCTGTATCGATGAAATTCAAAAACTGCCGAATCTAATGGATGAGGTACATTCTTTAATTGAAAAGAATAAGAAGCTGCGATTCGTTTTAACAGGTTCAAGTGCAAAAAACTTAAAGAAAAGCCATACCTCGTTAATGGCGGGCCGTGCCCGGCAAATGCATTTCTTACCGTTTAATTATAATGAAGTTAGAAATCATCAGTTCGATCTTAAAAAATTTCTTTTATATGGGGGGCTACCAGACGCATATCTTTCGAAAAACCCGTGGGAAGAATTAAAAGACTATTCCGGCATGTACTTGACTGAAGAAATTCAATCTTCCGCATTTGTTAGAAAAATTGAAAATTACGCTCGTTTTTTAGAATTTGCTGCGCTATCAAGTGGTCAATTGTTAAACTTCGAGTCTTTAGCAAGTGACGCCTTTATACCTGCTAGAACAATTAAGGACTATTATCAGCTTCTTGAAGAAACAATGATTGGTTACAATTTAAAATCTTTCAGGAAAAAAGGAAGTCGAAAAGAAGTTTCAACAAGTAAGTTCTATTTTTTTGACATGGGCGTTTTGAATGCTTTTGTTAAGCGAAAAATTCTAACTGAAAAATCTAAAGATTTTGGTGATCTATTTGAACACTTTATATTTCTTGAATTAAAGGCCCATCAATTGTTATCTCGAGGAGATTGGGAGCTTGAGTTTTGGAGAACGCATAAGCAAGATGAGGTCGATTTTATTTTAGGTAAAGGTGAAGTGATCATCGAAGTAAAATCGAGTTCAGGTATAAAAAGTGAGTATTTCAATGGACTTAAAAAATTTAAAAAATAGAATTCTTGCCGTCGTGTTTTACTTGTGAGCCAAGCACCACAAAAAAAAACAATAGAAGGAATTGAGATCTATCCGTGGAAAGACTTTTTAGAAGAG
>JAYVIY010000146.1:0-12150 GCA_043769795.1 Pseudobdellovibrio sp.
TACGAAAATCAATTAAGGTCTATGGGGGAAACTCTCACCAATTTGAAACGACAAAAGGCTCCTCAGAGCTTTGGAAACGATGAAGATTGACGAGAAATTTAGCAACTTGATACGCAAAACAGTCCTCAAAGAAAGCCCTGCTCGGTGAATCTTTCGAAGAACCCCCATGGATAACAGCCCAGAATGTTTTAAAAGCACTCTGGGCTTATTTTTTCTTGCTCTTCACCCATAAATTTTATAACTTCAGCCTTACGTTTATTCTGTTGGGGTATCGCCAAGTTGGTAAGGCAATAGATTTTGATTCTATCATTCGGAGGTTCAAGTCCTCCTACCCCATCCAATTTCTTGTTTCTAAAGGAAGTTTCTTTTGACTCAGTCTGCGGAAAAAATTTTAAATTTAAAACTAAAATATGCAGAACAAGTTAAAAAGGCGTTAAAGCATCTCGAATACTCGTATAACAAATCTTTAAATTTACCAATGACTGAAAAAGAGATGGCCGAAGAGACCTTAGAAACCTGGGAAAGCTTTTCATCCAGATTTGCCCGTGTGGTCGATATTTTTACCACAAAGTATTTAAAAAGTTGCGTGCTTTTAAACGATCCGGCTTTTGATGGCAGTTATCGGGATTTGTTAGATGCCGCTGAAAAATTAAAATTAGTTGATAGCGCTGATTTTTTTATGAAGATGCGTGAAATAAGAAATATACATTCGCATGATTACCGCGAAGACAAACTCATATTATTTTTAACTGACTTAAAAACTTACTCGCCAGTGTTGCTCAAAATTAAAGCATGAGACTTTCTGAATCAGAACAACAAAGTATAATAGAAATTTTCAAAAAATTTTCCGGGACCAATGCAAAAATTTATCTTTTTGGAAGCCGCGCAGATGATTCAAAAAAAGGTGGCGATATTGACCTACTGATCGTGGTTGCGACTATTGCGGACAAGTTAAGTTTTAATCGTCTCGATTTTATAGTTGAGTTAGTTAAGAAGATTGGAGAGCGTAAAGTTGATGTAACGTTGGCTACGGAAGATGAACTGGCAAATGACGTATTTTTAATGAGTATAATGGATTCTGCGGTGGAATTTGTAGTTTAGCATTCCGCCGACTACGGTTAGGTCCCCAAATAAAAGCCGATGTCTCCGGTGTATTCTGCGGTGATTTCAATGGTTTTTAAGCCTTGATAAGAAATGATTTTATAATCGGGCAATCCAATGATAGGTTCGTACTCTGCTGGGGCATTTAAGGTTCCTTTTGTTAAAACGTTTCGTAGTAAAAACATTCTAACAGATTCCTTGACTGCCCCTGTCATTGAGGGAGAACCTGAATTATAGCTTGGGCGCCTGCTTGAAGTTTTTTTTAACATGAAGTTTTTTAAATAATTACTGAGAATCCTGATGCTTCTTGAAACCAGTTTTTCTCTGTGAGAATCTTCAATATATCAGGGTAACTAGAAAAATCTAAATCTGAAAACTCATGAGCTTTGTATAGCATTCGAACATACCCTTTTGGGTCGTGCCTCTTTGATAGCCCCTTAAGGTTAGCAAGATAGTCATCTCGGTAAATATTTGGAATAATGATTGTTGTAAGGCCGCTTTTAATAAGTTCAGAGTTCATCATAATTCTTGATAGTCGACCGTTCCCGTCATTAAAGGGATGAACGTCAGAAATAAGAAACTGAATGAAGATTGCTCGTTCTAATCCTGCGCTTAAACTTTCATAAATCTCAAAACCCTTTTGAAATGTTCCACTTACAAGTTCAGGGTGCGCAAACACGGTGTTGCCAGCGCGGTTTATGCTTTCTTTATATTCCCCAGGACGAATATCAGGGCGCTTTTCAAATAAGACTCGGTGACGAGATTGAATGATTGTTTCTAATTCATTTGGGGAATTAGGTGTTACGCGCATTTCATTTTTATTAGCAATTAATTTATAAGTGCCTAAAATGTCATGAGCATCAATGGGCCGAGCCTTTGGAAGTTGATTATCAAATACTATACTGGCAGCAACTTCTACTTCAAACTTTGTCCCTTCAATAAAATTTGAAAAATAACTCTCAAAAAAACATTTATTCATAAAATGATCAGGCTTTGTTCTACTCTCAACAATTTCTTTTAGAGGGTTATTTTTTAGATAAGAAAATAGTGTTTCAAGTCTTATCAAACACTGGGGATCAAACGGAAGCCCCATGGACCTAGCGACCGCTTCTTTAGATTTAAGTGTATTATCTTTTCTAGTTCCAAGGAGAGCTCCAATGATTTGCTCTAGTTTTTTAAATTCCGACGCCATATCTAGAGACTTTGCTACACTTCTCGCTTCATCACGAAGTTTGTTAAGCTCTCCTTCGCCTTTTGCATGAAGGATGTTTTCTAATTTTTTTTCAATATCTTCTCGAGGGCAAATTTTTTCGAGATCAGTTTTCTTTACACGAGCAAGATTCTCTAACAACGCACGCGAGGTTGAAGAAACTCTTGCTCCCATATATTTATAATCATCCGGAAGTGCGCTCAAGCCTCTGGTCATTTTAATAGTAAGTCCAGGAAGTTTGACGTCCTTGTTTGTGGCTCCCGTAATAAAGACCAAACCTTCGGATGAGGGTAAGTAAGTTATGGCCGTTGAAAAGGAGATTACCGCCTCAGGATAAAGCTTCCCAACTATCGTAGCCCAAGACGACCTCACAACATCTTTAACCTCTTCGTCAGGTAGTGGTGTGTATAGCTTTGGTGCCAGAGACCTGATCTTTCCTTCCTTTTTAAGGCGCAAAATATACTTCTTTTCCCCAGGAGTAGTTCCAGCGAAAAGGAGCGGAGGAAGAATGTTTTTCGTCTCTTTTTTAGGTATCATATACGGATAAATGTAGCATAATTAGGTAGAATAACAAAGTTTTGTCTCTTTTTTAGGTAAAATATTAGCTAAATGTCTCATTTTTAGGTTCAAAATGCGTAAAAGTAGCAAATTCAGGTATCTCGTCGAAATTTGTCGAAATTGGATTTTGTAACATAATGATTTCAACAGGTTAGGAAGGGCGCCTTTACCCCATCCAATTTCTTCATCAAATTCAGAATTACGAATACAGTTATCAGCATTCTGAATACAGCCCGAATTCCGAATTCAAGAATTCCAGTTGGCGTATTTCAAAATCTAAATTTGAAACGCTCCGCTTTAAGACACAAAATTGATTTTGTTTAGTTTATCGGGAGTGGTCCCGATACGGCTAGAGGACGTAAAAATAATGATAAAAACCACCTGTAAAATTACATTTTTTATTCTTACATTGGCTGCCTTTTCAAGTTGCGGCGGAGGAGGCGGCGGTGGGGGCGGTACCTCGGGCGGCGACACTTCCGGTGGCGGTGGCGGCAGTACTACGGGAGCAATTAGCGTAACACCAAAACCCCAAGTCGTCGCAAAAAGCACCGATGGAATCTCCGGCGCAGTTAGTACCAGCGCGACTATAACAGTAACTTTCAGCAAAGACATGAACGCCGCGACTATCACCACGTCAACGTTTTCAATTGCTGGTGTCAGCGGAACTGTCAGTTACAATCCAACATTAAAGACCTCAACCTTTACTCCTGGGACCGCATTTAATTACAACACAACATACACAGCGACTTTAACCACCGGCGTACAAGACTCGGTTGGAAACGCAATGGCCGCCACTTTCGCTTGGAGTTTCAGAACAGCATCTCCGCCGGTAAATTCATCTGTATTATTGGCAGGTTCCGTGCAAGGTAATTCGTTGCGCCCGGATGTAACTTCTGTTCTCACGTTTGCGGGATCTTCGATAGGTTCCGCTAACGGAACAGGAACAGGGGCGCTGTTTAATCAGCCTTATGGAATTACCACCGATGGAACTAATTTATTCGTAACAGATTCGCAAAATCATACAATCAGAAAAATCGTGATTTCAACAGGGGTTGTAACGACCATTGCGGGCACAGCAGGATCCTCTGGTACTGCTGATGGTACCGGATCCGTCGCTAGATTTAACCGGCCCCAGGGTGTAACCACTGATGGAGTTAATCTTTATGTAGCGGACTCTTACAATTACACAATTAGGCAGATCGTCATATCAACAGGTGCGGTGACCACTCTTGCGGGAACAGCCGGAGTCAATGGCACTGCTGACGGCGCCGGAACTGCCGCAACTTTTGGTATTACTTATGGAATTACTACTGACGGAACCAATCTCTATGTGGCGGACGGCAACTTCACATTCAGGAAGATTGTTATATCAACCGGTGTAGTGACGACACTTGCCGGCGGTGCGGGAATAATCGGTGGACTAGATGGAACAGGTACCGCAGCACGATTCGGTACACCGGCAGGAATAACGACTGATGGAACAAATTTATATGTAGGTGATAGTAATTGCACCATCAGGAAAATAGTAATTTCCACCGGTGTTGTCACCACCATTGCCGGAATTGTCGCTGGCTCCGGTTCCTCCGACGGCATTGGCTCAGCGGCAAGATTTAGTTTTCCAACAGGAATTACGACTGATGGAACTAATTTATTCGTAGTTGATAGCAACCGAGTAAGAAAGATAGTCCTCAGTACACTTGTAGTGACTACGCCCGCATTAATCTCGAATGCAACAGGAATTGTAACAGATGGGATCAACCTATTTGTAACGACTTTGTATAGTCATACCATCAAAAAAGTTTACGGCGAGACGGGGGTGGCTATAACAGTACCGCCGTCGGGTTTGGGCGTTGCCGTTTCTGACGGGCAGATTGAACTTAGTTGGGCTAGTGTGATAGGCGCAACCAGCTACAATCTTTATTGCGCAGCCGGAACCAGCGTAACAACGTCAACCGGTACTAAGATTGCTAAAATCGCAAGCCCCTATTATCTGGGAAGTTATTGGACGGCCACGCCGATTGCAATAGTAAACGATACAAACTATTCCTGCATTGTGACCGCTGAAAATGATTTGGGAGAAACAGTCGCTGCAAGTTCAGTGACGACCTCTACTCCAACTGCAACTTACTTATTGACGGTAAGTAAAGTCGGAACTGCCCAAGGTGGAGCCAGTGGCACCGGAACAGTCACTTCTTCACCTTCGGGAATCAGTTGTGGATCAACTTGCACAGCGACGGTTTCAAACGGTGCAACAATAGTGTTAACGGCGACGGCCGCATCTGATTCTACTTTTACGGGCTGGTCGGGAGATTGTACCGGCACCGGTACGTGCTCAGTCACCTTGACTGCAGCTAAAACGGTGATCGCAAATTTCCTTGGAAATCCGCCTGCTGGATCATACTATTGGTCAAATTGGACTTGCAACGGCTCGGGAGCCTGTGCAGGAATAATGGGCGGGCCCAATGGTTCAGTTGGTAATTTTTGTACCTTGAGTGATTGCAACGCGTGTAACGCTGTCGGTTGTGTCGGTATTTTCACCGCATCGTGCGCCACAACACCAGCTTATACATCACGTGTAGTTAGAGCTCCATCTAATGGTACCTGTCTTAGGAGTGGTTTCGATTTTTAAGCTGTTTAGTGGTATTATATTTTATTCGAAATTTGTCGAAATCATAAAAGGCAAATAAGTGATTTCAATAGGTTAGGGCCGCTGTAGCTACCCCATCCAATTTCCTAGTGCAGTATTCTGAATACAGTTAACCTTACCCAGCCTTCAGCCCGAATTTTTTTCATGAAAACTAGTTCCTAGGGTATTCAATCCCGAAGTTTACCGTCGGTACGGTGTGTTCAGTTCAAAAGACGTTTAAAATATAACAAATTTGCGCCGTACTTTTTCCCGAGTTCAATTTCAGTGGCCTTTTTTAAAAAAACCGTGGTCTTCGGCAACAGCGAAGTACCAAACCGTCGAATCACATGGACTATCCCTGTATTCTCATGAATAATTTTAGCAGCATACAACTGGGAGATAATGATGGAAAATGCATTGGAAAATGTACCTGAAAACGTAAAAATTAGTCTGAACGATTTTGTAACTACGACAAAATCAGTTTGTGGCACCAATCTTATTTCGATTGTGCTTTTTGGTTCAGCAGCCGAGGGGCGAATGCGAGCCACCTCGGATGTAAATTTGATTTTAGTATTAAAAGCATTTGATGTTTCTCAAATCAATCAATTGAGAGAAACTCTGCGCCTTTATTCGGCTTCAATCAAACTTGGCGTTATGTTTTTACTTGAGTCAGAAATAGCCAGTGCGTCTGAAGCTTTTGCTGTCAAATTTAATGATATTCTTAATCGCCATATTATTTTGGCCGGCACGAACCCTTTTGAAGCGCTGAAGGTATCGAGAGCTGCCACGATTCAGCGATTAAAACAGGTGACGGTAAATCTGATGTTGCGGCTGCGTGAACGTTATGCCTTGGTTAGTCTTCGCGAAGAACAACTTGTTCCGATTATTGCTGACGCTGCGGGCCCGATTCGGGCCTGTGCTGCAACGATTTTAGGATTGGAAGGGGTGGCCTCTGTCAGCCCAAAAGAAGCGTTGCAGACCTTGTCGAATAAGTTCTCTGATAAAAACTGGTCTGAAACTCTATTGCATATGTCGACGGCTCGTGAGCAACAGCAATTGAAATCTGGTGAAGCGGCAAAAACATTGTTGCGCATTCTTGATCTGTTGCAGGCGATGCATGGCTATGTTCAGGGATTAAAGTGAGATTATCATGAATATAAATCCATTTGACCTGGCTGGCGGTCAATTTTTAGTTTTTTATCTGGTTACCGGAATTTTAACAGTCTTAATTATTAAAAGTAAAATGAAACTGGAGGAAGCCAATTGGCAAATTCCAAAACTGAACTTAATTGATCCTTACGAAATTGCGTTTTTACGTGGCGGTAGTAAAGAAGCTTTGCGCATCGTTGTCATTTCTTTGATTGATCGTGGCTTAATAATTGTTTCCGATAAAAATTTAAAGACCAAGAGCCCGGCTGCAATTGATTCCGTACGACGGCCGATAGAGAAAGCGGTTCTTAAGTATTTTTCATCAGGTTTACCGGCTTTGGATATGTACAAAGATCCGCATCTTGAAATCGTTTGTTTGGATTACCAGAATGCACTTAAGAAACAGCAATTGGTTGCTACTGGTCAGGTCTACGCGTCAAGGCGTCCGCTGCTTTTTATTGGGTTAGCTGTCTTAGTGGGTGTTGCGGGCGTTAAAATATTAATAGCACTGCAGCGCGGTCGGCATAACATTGGTTTCCTGATTGCGCTGGCTATCGCATTTTCGGTGTATCTTTTCGTTCAGTATGGAAGCGAACGAACTGGCCTTGGCGACAGAGTCTTGGAAGATTTAAAAGTACTTTTTAAAAGTCTGAAAGATCGTGCAAATTCAATCAGACCCGGTGGCGCGACCAATGAACCCGCATTGTTGGCTGCCGTTTATGGTGTATCCGCTCTTTCAGCGTCGAGCTTTCCGTATGTTGAAAAATTATTTCCGCAGGCATCCAAAAACAGCCAGAACAGCAATTATAGTTGTGGCAGCTCATGCGGAACTTCGTGTAGTGGTGGCGGAGGCGGCGGCAGTAGTTGCGGAAGTGGCTGCGGCGGCTGCGGTGGAGATTGAGTAAATGGATTTAGTTGGTCTTGGTTGGCGTGCAGAGATTGCGGCATCGATACTTCTGAATGCGGCGGAAATCGATGTTGTTGAGGTCATCTTAGATGATTTCCTGAAAGCCTCGGCATCAAAGCTGAGGTCGTTGCAGACGTTGACGAGGCAAATTCCGGTTATCTATCACGGAGTTGGATTAGGATTGTCGACATCTTTTAAGTTAGAACAAAAACGAATTGAAAAAATAGCCCGTCTGTTTGATGTGTTGGCGCCCGACAGCTGGTCGGAGCATCTTGCTTTTGTCAGAGCTGAAAATATTGAAATAGGGCATCTTGCGGCGCCACCTAGAAATGAAAATACGATTGCCGGAACTTTAGAAAACCTGGAACGGATTAAAAAAATTATTGGAACTGCTCCGGCACTGGAAAATATCGCAACACTTATGGACCCTCCGGGATCAACACTGTCCGAATCAGAATGGGTTGGTGAAATTGTGAATCAGTCCGGTTGTGACATGCTTCTGGATTTACATAATCTTTATTCAAATGCAGTAAATTTTGGTTTTGATCCTTTGTCGTTACTGAAAAAATTCCCTTTGGATAAGGTAAAGGTTGTGCATCTGAGTGGAGGGCACTGGATTGCAGAGCCTGAACAGTTTCGCTCAAACCCAAAGGGCCAGCGACTGCTTGACGACCATGTTCACGATGTACCGGATGTTGTCTTTCAATTGTTAGGCCGTGTTGCCGAATCCGTTACGCAGCCCCTCACAGTGATTATCGAAAGAGACGGAAATTACCCGCACTTTGCAGTCTTACTTCAACAAATCAGACGCGCTAAAAAAGTTTTAAAAGAGGCTCGCGCTAATTCAAAAATCAACAAAGGAAACTTGCTTGAGTGCTCAGACATTTGAATTCATTTTAGCCAGACTCTACACGGTGCCAGATTTTCGGAGTCAATTTTTGGCCGACCCCATCAAGGCACTCGCAGATTACGAACTGACGCCAGAAGAACAGAGAGAGCTAGTTCATATCGACAAGGCTGGTCTTGTGATGGCTTCAAATAGTTTTTTGAGCAAAAGAAAAAAAGCACCTCCGAAGCGTAAGCCAATGCATCGGCTTTGGGCCCTAATCGGAGTTCGCAAATGAAAGATCATGTTATAATTTGTGGACTTGGCCATGTGGGTTTTCGTTCGTTCGAACTCTTGCAGCAGTTGGGTGTTAAAGTTGCAGTTATTACCGACAAATCACCGGAAGACTGGCGCAAAAAAGTAGAAGCGGCAGGCGGGTTGTTTTTAATCGGTGACGCCAGCAATGACGAACTTTTGCTTAAGGCCGGTATTCAGCAGGCTTCGGCTATTTTGGCAGTTACAGATCAAGACCTGGTTAACGTATCGGTTGTGATGGACGCAAGACGCTTAAATTCTAAAATAAGAATTGTCTGCCGGTTGTTTGATACAGATCTGGGAAAGCATATCTCGGAAGCCTTTGCCGTAAGCCATGTCTTTAGCACCTCTGAACTGGCCGCGCCGATTTTTTGCAGTGCAGTTGAACAAAATCAGACACTCGCTAAATTTAATCTCGGCAACAGTCATTTCAGAATAACAGAGTCTTTGAAATCCACCGGAACGCCGGCCTTAGTCGAAGGAAACGGCACACTGTTGAAAGTAGAGCCGCTTGAACAAAAGCCCGAACAAAACCGATCAGCCCTGAACCGAGTGGTGAACTGGATATTACATCCTTCGTTGTTAAAATTTCGGCGTGTACTTGGCTTAATGGCTGCCGTCATTGCCTTAGCTGCATGTGTTGTAAAATATCAAATGGCCTTATCCTGGGTAGATGCCTTTTATTTTGTAACAACGACTGTAACTACAGTTGGCTACGGCGATTTCAATTTTTCACTGGCAACTTTTGAAATGAAACTCTTTGGGATTTTTCTTATGTTAGTGGGTGCAAGCAGTTTGGCTGTTCTTTTTAGTGCTGTTACGGAAGCTTTTCTTTCAGAAAAATTCAGTAGTTTATTTGGAGGACGTGCAGTTCCGAAAAGAGATCATGTCGTATTGGTCGGATCTGCACATGTTGGCTTAAGGATCGCAGAACAGCTGGTGTTAGATCAAATTCCTACCGTCATTATTGAAAACGAAAAATTCGGTCGGTTTCCGGCAGATATCAAAAGGAAAGTGGCCCTTGTTGATGGCGATGCCAGAAATTCTGCCACACTCCATCAATCTAATATTTTGTCAGCAAAGGCTATTTTGACAGTTACAGACGACGATGTAGCCAACTTGAGTATCGGCTTATCAGCCCAGACTATTAATCCGAACATAAGAACCGTCACTCGAATTTTTGATGCCGATCTCGGGGCAAAACTGCAGAAAAAACTTTCAATTAACAACATACTTAGTGTTTCGGGGATCTCTGCTCCTTATTTCGTGTCTGCCGCACTAGCTGATAAGATAATTGTTGCTCTGCGCTGGCAAAATTATTTTATCATTCTATCCGAATCGGATGGAAATGAAGGTTTTGTTCCATTTGTCATTCCATCGACAAACTCAACTGTTTATATGAAAGTCAGGCGCCTATGATAAGGCCATTGTTACCGCAACTGTATCATAATGATTTGACAGTATTTTTCTCCGCAATTAATGATTTTTAAATTTTTAAATGAATATTTTAAAGGAGAACGCATGCGTTTTATCATTATTGTTCTATTGGGATTGTCTTTTAACCTGGCTCAAGCAAAAGACAAAAAAACAGAAGCAGCAGCAACAGCAGCTCCAGCACCTGCACCAGCTGCAGCCAAGGCCGCACCACTACCTGAACTGAAAACAGATCTAGCCCCATTCGAATTGAATATGGCCCGTGTGGATTATGCCAGCAAAGGTAAGTTTGGCGATGAATCCAAACTCTTTATTGTGCCGACTTATTACCTGCGTATTACGGCAAGAACTCAAACCGAAATTTCTTCGAAGGGTTCTTCAGGCGCGTCGGTTAAGGCTAAAATTTTAATTGATGGATTGAATAAAAACCTATTACAAAAAGTTGCAGCTACACTGGCAGAGGACCTTGAGAAGAAAATCAAGGCTGCCGGTCTGGAAGTTATTCCTTATTCGCAGGTAGCGGCTGATTTAAGTGGTATCGACAAAATGTCTATCAATGAAAAGTTCGGATTTCCGACTAATATGCTGGAGGGAGCAGCAGGTGTGGATTTTGCCATCATTACTCCGTCAGATGAGCGAACTTTTGATTACGGATTTACCGGCGTTAATTTTAAGTACCGTGATTTGGTAAAAGCGAAAAAAGCGACTGTCATTATTCCGGAAGTTCGTTTTACTTTAACTGAAGTCGGCGGAACAACCAGTTCGAACAGCTTTGCGGCTTCGGCAAATGCCAACGTTCACCCGAATATGAACCTGGATTGGGCTTATGTAAGCTCACTAGAGCCAGACCACAGCGGCGGCGCAATCCGCATTCAGCGTCACGGAGCAAAATATCTTTCTACAAACGCGGGAACGACCGTTAAAATCGGTGAAGACAGTAATTCCTATGCTGGGTGGGCGCGCACGGTAGGAGACTTCACATTCACGATCGATCAAAAAGTTGTTTCTGAAGCGATGCTGGCAGTGGGTTATGCAATCAATGACCTGACAGTCAAAACCATCAAGGGCAATCAGTAATTCCGACTGACTGATTTGCAGTAGGCGCGGAAATTCCAGATTGCCGGAATGATCTGAGATCAATTTAGCGGGCAAGCAGGCGTGCTCCGTTTGAATAAAGATGTCTGATAATATTTTCTTCATTTTTTTCCGTTGAAAGCCCGCGCATTTCTTCAGTTAAATTTCCAAAGAGGTCTTTGCTTCGTACTTCCTGTTCTTTGTTGCGACCCTGTCGAAATTCGTCGAAACAGAAAATCATAACATAATGATTTTAACAGGTTAAGAATGGCTTCATTACCCCATCCAATTTCTATTTTAAATAGAGCCTGTTTTTTTTACTGCCCTTTGATTTCAGTTTTTTTTCGTCTATCAATATTTCTAGATCTCGTCGTAAAGTTCTTTCTGGTACATCGGGTAAAATATTGAGCACATCATGAATTCCGAACTCTTTCTTTTGCTTACTAAGGCTCAGTATTTTTTCTCGTCGGGCTTCAGGTTTTCGATCTAGACTTCGCTTGACCATTTTTTTACTGTCTTCAATAACTTTCTCTGCAGAAAGGGCAAGACGTCAGTAGAAAATGATAAGAAAAATTGTGCCTATGTAGCATAAAATGACATTATCTGAAAGTAGGTTTCTAAGCGTAATAGGGGATGTGGATCCTTTTGAATTATCGAAAAAGTGCTTTTAGGCTACCTAGACTTTTTAAACAATTGATATTGAGGTCGAGTATTCCGGACGGCGTATTGATTTACGCTAACTATCTGCGATCATGTTAAACAAAGTCATAACAAAAAGGAGACTACATGACAAAGTTAAAAATTTTCGCCGCGATTTTGTGTGCGACCGCAACTGCATCAGCATTAAATTTAAAAGAAACAAAAACCTTTAATGAGTGGAAAGAAAATCTTTCTAAAAACACCAAAGAAGGTTACTACGCAGAAGTGATCAAAAAGTGCGGATTCGAAAT
>JAYVIY010000147.1:0-1704 GCA_043769795.1 Pseudobdellovibrio sp.
TCAGCAGGCTTGCGCTGGGTGAGGCAATCAAAAACCGCAAAAACCAGAGACCTTTCAGTCAGGCCTAGCACCTGACTGACTTCTAATTCTGTCAAATTCGAATTAGTAAAGCTGATGACCTGATCAAGTAAACTCAGGCTGTCACGCATTGAGCCGTCGCCTTGTTTTGCAATTAACCAAAGAGCCGCATCGTCTGACTTGATATTTTCGAGCGTGCATATTTTTTTCAGATATTCAGCCACTTGTTTCAGTGAAATTCTACGAAAATCAAAACGCTGACACCGCGAAAGAATAGTTTGCGGAATTTTATGAACTTCGGTGGTGGCCAGAATAAAAATGACATGCTGGGGCGGTTCTTCAAGGGTTTTTAAAAGCGCATTGAACGCGCTCGTCGAAAGCATGTGAACTTCATCGATAATAAAAATCTTATATTTTCCGTATGAGGGCGCAAACATGACGTTGTCACGCAAATCACGGATAGCATCCACGCCGTTGTTAGAGGCTCCGTCGATCTCAATTACATCCATGGCGCGGCCGCCGGCTATTTCTAGACAGCTCTGGCATTCGTTGCAAGGTGCAAAATCTTTTGGATTCAAACAACGAAGAATTTTAGCAAGAATACGTGCTGACGAAGTTTTACCGGTTCCGCGCAAGCCGGTAAACAAGAGTGCATGAGGTAAGCGGTCGTACTTAAGCGCATTATTGATGGTTTGGGTAATATGATTTTGCCCGATCATCTGATCGAAAGATTGCGGACGATATTTTCTTGCAATCACTTGGTAAGACAAAAAATTTCCCCTCTGACAACAATCGAGAACAAAGATCTGAATGAAAAGACTGGGCGCCCCATATCGCAAAGCTTACTAAACACCGTTGCTTCCTTCCGGACCTAGCGGAATTCAATAGTAAGTCAATCGTATGGGACCCAGCTACTCTGGTGTATATGATAGGCTGATTTCAAGCAGTGCTTAACGCCTCAAGCCATGTAAAAAGTTAACAAAAAATGACTTTTCTATCTAAATTTTATACACCGAATTTGGTGTACTTTTGGCCTAGCAAGGCTCCAACAAACAGTACTTTGACTAAAAGATCAGCCAAATCAAACATAGGCGTTTTAGTACAGAAAATAGACGTTGGTCCGTTTTTTGGAAGGAAGTGGCCTAAGGAGACTATTCTTATGAACAACCTATTTTCTAAAACGCTACTTTGCGGTGTTTTGGCTACAAGCTTTTTACTTATAAACTGTCAAAAAGCACCAAACCGCGCCGTTAAAGCTCAAATCAACCCAACAGCAAAACCTTCCGCTAAAGTGGGTGTTTGTACAGAGGCCATCGCCACTGATTACGATTTACTAAAAAAATCTGATAAAAAAATTCAGGAGAAACTTAAAACAGCTACTGATGCTGCTTCTGATGTTGAAGAACTCAATAATATGGCTAAAGAAATGAACGCTTTAGCTAAAAAAGTAATGGCCGCAATCACGGTATTAAAAGTTGATGCCTGTAAAATTCATGAAGGCAATGACGAGAAAAAAGCCGTTAAAGATACAGCTAACAGCGCCAGCATTAAGCAAGTTCGATCGAATGCCGGTAAAGCTATTAAAGCAAAAACTAAAGTTGATAATGAAATCACTTCTGAAGATGCAACAGCAGCTTCCGAGTCTTTATCTGTTGGCCAGGAATTAGCGGTTACTGCAGATTTAGC
>JAYVIY010000148.1:0-1689 GCA_043769795.1 Pseudobdellovibrio sp.
CAAAAGCAAACTAATTGGTCGCGCTTATTGTTGATTTTATGGATTTACACCCTGATGGTCATACTCTGGGGGGCTTGGGTTCGAATTTCACATTCGGGCGATGGCTGTGGAGATCACTGGCCACTCTGTGCCGGTGAGTACATTCCGGATTTTGCCCAGAAAAAAACCTGGATTGAATATGCACATCGTATGATGAGCGGGGTTTACGGACTATTTGTTATCGGAATTTTTCTTAAATTCAGAAAACACCAATCTGCAATTGTTCGCAAACTGAATTTTTCGCTGTTAATTTTGATGAGCAGCGAGGCCCTGCTTGGCGCGGTTTTAGTTAAAGGCCATCTCGTAACACTTAATGATTCAGTACTCAGGTTACTGACGATGTCGCTGCATCAGTTGAACAGTTTTTTATTAACCGGGGTCACCTATCTATTTTATATAAGTTTAAAGGAAAAAAGAAACACTCTTAATTTTCAGAGCCCGTTTTTTCTCGGAATTTTTATTCTGTTGCCAATTAGCGGAGCTATTGCGGCGCTGTCCTCCACTCTATTTCCGAGCATTTCGCTGTTTCAGGGTGTTTTGCAGGACTTCTCTGGTGAGACTCATCTTTTTTTGAGGCTGCGAATTATCCATCCGCTATTGGCTTCGGTAATTGCAGTATTTTTTATCAACTGGTTATTTTCTAAAAATTTAAACCGGCTGGCTTTTGAATTTATTTTTGCCGTTGCGGTTGGAGTAATAACCCTGATTACACTTTCACCTTCGTACTTAAAACTCACACATCTCTTAATTGCCCATGTTCTCTGGGCCAGAATGATTTATACGTTGGTTAATTTACCTGATTCAAACAAACGATAGAGAAATTTTATTTGATCATTCAGCGAATTGAGTTCCATGATCTCATATTGCAAATCATAGTCATAAATTAAATAGGCCGCAAAAGCACCAATGACCTCCTGAGGTCCGATCAGGCTTCTGACAAAAACTTCTCGCTGATATGAATCAGTAACATGCTTAGATACCCATCTGACGAGTACTTCGCTCAAGGCCACGTATTTTGACTTGAGACTGTCATCAAGGATCTTGTCTTCTGTAATTACATTTCCACTCATCGACATGACTGTATTTTCTGTTTTGACACTGCTCAGATCTAGAAGGACTTTTCCCTGCCCGGCCATAAAAATCAACAGGCTCCCGTCAGGTCTTCGTTCGATCACTTGCGGAATCGAAAAACCTGCGATCGCTCGTATTTCAGTTGATTCTTCCGGCACAAAACATAAGGCGATAGGAACACCCAACGTAATAGATTGATTGACCATTTCAATATAACGAGATTCAAAGATATTGAGCGGCTTAGTCGTATTCGGAAACAAATTGATATTCGTTAAAGGAAAAATAAAGAATTTTTTGTATTCCATTGTGACTGACACTTTCACTCCAACTAAGAATATTGTAGGCTTTCAGATAAAAAAGTCTATCAAATTAGGGTCAGAAAAAATCGGTCGGCTTCACTTAAATTCGTTTCCCTGATCTCGCTTTTTGAGAGCCAATCAATTTGATCATGGTCTATCAGCTTAAATTCGGGTCGATAGTTCACTTCGGCGCGCCAGAGGTAGATCAGAATATTGCGGAACTCGTAGGCGTGATAATTTTTCCCGAGATAGCTCAATTGATGCCCTGCTAAATCAAAAC
>JAYVIY010000149.1:0-4671 GCA_043769795.1 Pseudobdellovibrio sp.
GTTGGGGGTCTTGGTGAAGCACCATTCAATAGCAATATTACTTTTTGTGCTGAGCGCGCTGTCTCAAGCAGCAGTAGCTTATGATTTTGATTCTAAAAGCGAACTCGATCAAATTGTTAAAATCACCGATGCCGGTGTAAAAAGCCAGAGAAAATCTTTTGTTTTTCTCTACAACGCAAGGCGATTCAACGCCGAAATTGAAGCCGCTGAATTGTCCAACGACTACAACAAAAAAACCAAAAACCTGCCGGCCCTTTGCAATTACAATATTGTGATCGGCAGTCGCGAAGCCACTGACCTTCTGAAAACCGATTCACGCAATGAAGAGTCAACAAAACAGATCGCTGCTATTCTTGAATCTTTGTATGAAAGAGGGCAACTCAAAACGATCATCACAGTCGCTTGGGATGGCCGCAGCGGAGACGTAGAGACCTGTTCTAAATATCAATTCGACGCGTACAGTGTTGATGGCTATAAGCTGTCGCTTTTTTTAAAGTAATCTTAACAAGTCAAAAAAATGTCTTAAGCTGCAGTTTTAAACCCGATAACAAAGCTGCTTAGGCAGTAAATCAAGCGTATCAAGTAATTCACGCGTACCCGGCACATCCTCATACAAAGACAAATGGCTCCAGTGAACACGCCCCTGCGGATTAATCACGAACAGAGCCGGTAAACTCATGCCGGTGTCGGTATCAAAAACCCCGTAAGCTTTTGCAACAGACCCCTTGGGATCAAAATCTGAAAGCAAAGGAAAGCCCAGGTCATTATTTTTTGAAAAAGCCATATGTGACCAATAGCTGTCTACAGAAATACCGAGCAAGCGCGCCTGGTGCTGTTTAAACTGCGGCATTATTTTATTGTAGTGAGCAAGTAAGTTTCCGCAAATCGGAATCCAGTCAGAAGGGTAAAAAATCAATACCACCGGCATCCCTCGTAATTCATGCAAAGACACTTTTTGATTTACTTGCGAGTCTGTCGACGACAGTTGAAAGTTAGGGGCCGTTTGACCGGCTTGAAGTGGTAAAAAAAGATCGGTCTTGATTGCAGCGCTGAAGTTCTCCATAGACAACCTCCGATAAAGAATAATTGCAACAAAGAAGCCATCAATTGTGAGTTGTTAAAATGTTCGTTAGTGGTTTGACGCTATTAAAAAAGCCCCAAGCCGGGTTTAAATTCCTGCTTGAGAAAGTAAATGAGCAATTTCACCAATCGTTGTTTGTAAATTGAAAGTACCAAATTCAGCGGTGTCAGCGTCTTCAGTTTGGAGGTGGCTGGCAAGATGCCAGAGTAAATCATCGGTGGTCACGATGCCAACAACGTCTTGTTGATCGTTGGTGATGAGCAGGGCCGAAATTTTCTTTTCAAGCATGATCAGAGCGGTCGATTTTAAAGATGAATTTTCAGAAACTTGCTCAACCGGAAACGACATAAAATATTCAACGGGCATTTTTAAAACCAATTTGTCGGCGACGATGTCTTTGTAAGTCAGAACGCCCGAGATTTCGCCGGCTGTATTGAGCACGGGTAAATGGCGAATACGGGCTTCGCGCATGATTTCGTAAGCGTCTTCGAGCTTTGCGCCGCTAGAAATAGTTTTTAATTTTTCGGTCATGATGGATTTAACTGAAGTCATAAATGGCCTTCCTGTTAGCAAGCTCACTGCCATGTTATTCGATCGATTCTTTGAATTCAATTTCAATTTCAGATAAACGCTTGTAGACGTTCATTTTGCGGCGGTAAGGCCACCATTCGTAAAGAAAGATGTTTAAGGGTTTCCAGAGGGCCACCCAGCCCATAATAATCAGGCCTTCGTGAACGACGCGCCCGAAGACATCGAGGTCGCCGACTCGAAAGGCAAGAAAAACACAAATCATCAAAAAGCCGATTCCTAGCGTAAGGCTGACTCGTCCCTGCCGAAACAAGAATTTAAGTTCGTTATGTACGGCCCTGACTTCGTGTTCAAAAAACTGGTGAAAAGCCACCTGAAAATCACTTTGCTGCTGCTGATCGTTTTTGTTGTATCCGGTAATGACGATTTTAATATTAGTGTCTTCACCGATTTCTTCACAACTCATGACCACGTAATGAACGAGGGCTTCGTCGAGATCTCGGTCATGAAAGGGCGAGGGGTCGCGGCTGTCGTAAAGTTGCCGAAATTCTTTAACCGTGATGTCTACACAATAGCTGCCGTTATCTTGCCGGTACCTATCCATCAATCCTGCACACAGTAATAACTGTAAGAATCGGCGTTAACTTCCCAGACTTCGCGCACCGGGCTCGGATTTCTTAGCATGGGTGCAAATACTTTTCCCGAGGGTAAAGCCCAGTATTTGTCATTTAAACTGATGCCGCCTGACCAGTCGCCGTAGGCGTTAAGAATATCAAGTTCAAATTCATTTGGTAAACGGGCATTTAATGTGAGGCAGCTTTGAATGGCTATTTCAGGGGTGGCGGCCATGTCGACCGACCCGTTCATTCCGCCGATCAGGGTGAGCATTTTGTTTCCGACTTTTATTTTTGATGGAAATTGGGTACGTTGAAAATCTTCAAATATTTTTGCGGCAATTCGGCTCATCACTACAGATGGGGGCCCCTGGCCAAGGTAAGATTTGACGTCGCCATTGCGACCGACCAAATGCAGGGTCACTTGAATATCACCGCGACAGTCCGGGGCAAAGGCGTAACTGCCATGAGCCACGTAATCGAGGCGGGCTAATTGAGGCTGATCGATATTTGTGTCGGTAAAGCTGATTTTTTGATAACGAGGTCTTAAATCTCTATAGTAGCCGCTGATAAAAGCCTTAAGCGTTGATTCAAGAGTCACATCCAAATATTGGTTTTGCGTCGCAAGAGCCAGATTCTGATCGTAGAGTTGATTGAAACTTTGCAGAGCCGCTAGGGCTTCGCGCATTGAGGCTCCGCTCCACATCAGAGTGCCCGCAAGGTTGGTCATTCTTGTCATGTAGCCCGTGCGGGTGTCACTGTAGGCGTCTTTATAGCGGCAGAGGTCGGCGCCTCGAACGAACGGAATGGTTGGCCAAATGTCTATTTTTGAATCGGCGGGGGTGGTCGCGAATAGCTCTGTAGAAAAACCAAAGCTCAGCATTGTAAAGATCAAATAACTCAATCGCATTCGAGACCCCTTAATTTTGTTTTCAACATAACATATTATTTACTGATCAGAGTTGGAAAGCTAAAAATGAAATTGCAAAATTTTTGTAAAAATTACGGCCAAAAATAACCGGCTATTCATACCAAAACTACCCTCAGTCAGGGCTAAATCGAATGAGTTGATGCCGCCTTTTGGTCTCGCGTTTGCTCCGTAAGTGTTGCGACCATAACCTTTAATAAGGAGTTCTCAGATGAAAAAAAGTAATTCAAGAAAAGCTAGAGGCTCGCAATCTTCAAGCCGAAGTTCAAGTGGATCAACTAATTCGCGTCGTGGCAGTAGTCAGTCTCCACCAGCCCGACGGGACGACGATAGTAATGATTCTCGCCAGTCCGGCGGTACTAGAGGCGGAGGAAACTCCGGCTCTAATCGATAGAAACTTCGAAGATTGCAAATAGCTCTATAAAATTTACTGATTGAGCCTGGTTTTCTTTTAATGCGTCGGGAGGACTGGGCTCTCTTTTTTTGTCCAAAAATTCCCCAGCATTTATTTATTTTTCGCGCAAACTTGCAGAAAAATGAGTAGATGGTAAACAGAGTCATGATTATTAAACGAGAAACTTTAAATCGCAAAAGTGACTTAGCTCTGATCGCTCTTGATAAGATGGATCACTTTGTCAGTCTGCTCGATGCAGATGGAGTTCTTCTCGAATCAAATCAAGCCTCTTTAAATGTTGCCGGTGTTAAAAACTCAGATGTGGTGGGTCACCATTTTGCTGACACCATTTGGTGGTCGGTTTCTAGCCGTGCCCAAAGTGAATTGAAGAAGGCGATTGCCAGAACCGCAAACGGCGAGATGGTTCGCTTTGAGATCGATATTTACGGTCAATCTCCCGGTTCGAACCGAATTCTGATCGATTTTGCATTGAAGCCGATCAAAGACGAAAATGGAAAAGTTATTTTTATGCTGGCAGAAGGACACGACATTACATCCCGACGAATGCGCGAACGAGAAATCGCGCACATGCTGATGCAGGCACCGATCGGAATTTGTATTTTAGAAGGGCCCAATCACGTTATTACTTTAGCCAATTCGACTTATCTTTCTATATTATTTGACCAAAAACGTGACTTGACCGGAAAACCCATGGCCGAAGCCCTTCCCGAGCTCACCGGAAGCAAAATTCAAGAGCATCTTGATTCTGTGTACACAACCGGTAAATCACGTAACGGCATAGAAATGCCTATTCAGATCATTCAGAGCGACAATTCTTTAAAAAAAATGTTTACCGATTTTGTGTATCACCCGGTAACGGCCCTTGACGGAAAGGTCAAAGGAGTTCTCGTTCTGATCACCGACGTCACTGAAAAAGTTAGCGCCAGAAGAAAGCTCGAAGAAAGCGAAACCCGCTTTCGCTCACTGACTGACACCATTCCACAGTTGATGTGGACCGCCACTGCAGGCGGTAAACTCAGTTATGCCAATGAACGTTGTTTGACGTTTACAGAAAGCAAAAGTATTGAATGCTTCGGTGATTCTTGGTTTAAAAAAATTCATCCGG